>JAILFQ010000037.1 GCA_024697505.1 Lachnospiraceae bacterium | reverse complement strand
CGCACTTTCCGGAAGAAGGGCAATATACATCTGTTCCTTGTTGTTTACATTTGCAGTAAATATCTTAAGTACGTCACAAACAAGTTCCGTATCATCATCCAAAGTAAGGGTTACCTGATCTGTTTCTTCGTTATTATTCATGTTTTTACCTCCTTTTAACTAAAAGTATAAAGCAAAAAACGCCGGCAGGCAAGCCCGCCGACGTAATGTTTTAAGATTTTACTCTTCTGTTGTTCCTTCTGTTGTTCCTTCTGTTGCTTCCTCAACTGCATCAACTCTTTTAGCGTTTTCAATTATGTAATTGTAAACAACAGTGGAGTAAACAGAATCGGAAATGTTCTGCTCGCCATAAGCTTTAACAAATTCTTCTACATTATCATATTCGTAATGATCCGCATAAAGTTCTACACGCTCATTGTAAGCATCCTGATCCAGATAAAGATTCTCTTTATCTGTAATCTCTCTTACGATGTAAGCTACCTTAAGAGCATTTGTAGCCTGAGTTTCAGCATATGTACGAAGTGCGGCATCATCTGCGAATCCCATGTATGACATGAGTGTTGCGGCATCAAGGCCATAACTTGCAGCCATCTGTGCAAAGTAGTTGGAATAGTAGTTGTACATTGTTTCTGTTCTGTCTGTAAGTTCTGCCTTAGGAAGATTGTCTACAGTACAGATCTCAAGAAGCTTCTTCTCTATCTGAGTAGGGAAATTCTGAAGATTTACATACTCTCTTAAAGAAGCAAGGAATTCTTCAACTGTTTCAAATTCTGAGTTTTCCTTAACATAATCAACGGTAAGCTCAAATGTTTTGTATTCGGAAACCTTATTAAGAGTAACCGTGAATGTGGCCGGAACGCCCTGAAGGTCTTCTTTTTTATAATCTTCAGGGAAAGTAACGTTAACATCGAAGGTTTCGCCGGCGCTGTGTCCTACGATCTGTTCCTCGTAGTTATCGATAAAACTGCCGGAACCAAGAACAAGATCATAGCCTGTAGCTGTTCCACCGTCGAAAGCTACTCCTGTTTCTGTAATAACACCTTTATAATCAATGTTTACCTGATCTCCGAGAGCTGCCGCTCTGTCTACAGCTTCGTAACCGGACTGTTCGGTAATAAGCTGATCGTAGAATTCCTGGAACTCGGAATCGGAAATATTGGTAAGTTCCATTCCTTTGTACTCTCCAAGTGTTACTTTTGCTTCTTTACTGCCGCAGGCTCCGAAGGAAAGAACCATAGTTGCTGCAAGAAGCGCTGCAAAAAATCTCTTTTTCATAATAAATGCTTCTCCTTTTTTGGACTCAAAAAGCCCGAAACTTAAAAAAGTATACCACGATTACACATAAAATAAAAGTGAATTCATAAAGAATTCACTTTTATCTGCAACGGATTAGGCTCCATTGCCCATAATATTAAGAATTATGTATTTTCTACTCAGTTTTTTGTTTGTCTTTTGCGCCTTCTTCGTACTTAAATCCACGAAGGTTAAGTTCCAAAGCTCTGTGGCAGGCGCAAAGTCTGCCGTCCGGCGTTTCTTTAAGTTCCGGTGCCTCAACATCGCACAGTCCCTTCTTGCAATAACGGCATCTTTCATGGAAGTAGCAGCCCTTTGGAGGGTTTGCGGGGTTTGGAATTTCTCCCTGAAGAGGAATTCTGTCCATCTGATAATCCGGATCCGCAACAGGTACAGCGGAAAGAAGCGCTTCCGTATACGGATGCATAGGCTTTTCAAAAAGTTCTTCCGTCTTTGAATACTCCACCATTCTTCCAAGGTACATAACACCTACCTTGTCGGAAATGTGCTCAACAACCGAGAGGTCGTGGCTTATAAAGAGATATGTAAGACCAAATTCCTTCTTAAGATCGTTTAAAAGGTTAATAACCTGAGCCTGAACGGAAACATCAAGAGCGGAAACCGCCTCGTCACAAACAATGATTCTTGGGTTAAGAACCAAAGCTCTTGCAATTCCTATACGCTGACGCTGTCCACCCGAGAAAGCATGTGGGTAACGATTAAGGTAGGCAACGTTAAGTCCAACCTTAGCCGCAATATCTTTACAGCGCTCGTTCATTTCATCATTGCTCATGTCAGGAAAATTAGCCTTTAAAGGTTCCTTAATTATATCAAGAACAGTCATTCTCGGGTCAAGAGATGAGTAAGGGTCCTGGAAGATCATCTGGATTTCCTTACGTATCTTCTTCATTTCTTTTTTATCTACTTTAAGAAAGTCTACAACTTTTCCTTCGGCTGTGGTATACATTACCTTTCCTTCAGATGCGGAGTAAGCTCTTACTATGCATCTTCCGAGAGTTGTCTTTCCGCAGCCGGACTCTCCTACAATACCTATTGTTTCACCCTCATTAACGGTAAAAGAAACATCTGTAACAGCCTTAACCACAACGCCTTTGGAAGCAAAGCGCTTATGAACCTTCTGAACGTCAAGTATTAAATCTCCTCTTGCCATTAGCGTTTACCTCCTGTTTTCTTTCTTTTAGGGTTTTCGGCTGCAAGTCTTTCTTCTTCGGCCTGCTTTTTAAGTTCTTCTTCCTTTGCCAGTTTGGCGTTTTCAAGACACTTTTCACAGGCTGCAAAGCAGGCAATCTTGTGGTCTTCGCCAACATCCACAAGTTCCGGATTGTAGTAGTTGCAAACTCCTTCTATACGCTTTGTGCAACGCTCATAGAAGCCGCATCCCGGAGGAAGATTAAGAGCAAGAGGAACTGTTCCCTCAATGGAGAAGAGTCTTTCCTCTTTTACCGAACCGATCTTATGTACAGAGCCCATGAGTCCCTGTGTATAAGGGTGCATAGGTCTCTTATAAATTTCTCTTACAGGTGCGCTTTCAACAATCTTACCAAGGTACATAACCGCAACTCTGTCACACATCTTTGCAACAGTACCAAGGTCATGTGTAATGAAGAGTATGGACATGCCCATATCCTTCTGAAGGTCCCTCATAAGCTCAAGGATCTGCGCCTGGATTGTAACATCAAGAGCCGTTGTAGGTTCATCCGCAATAAGAAGTCTCGGATTGCAAACAAGAGCCATGGCAATAAGTGCACGCTGCAACATACCGCCGGAAAATTCGTGAGGATACTGGTTATATCTCTTTTCGGCGTTGGCAATACCAACCTTCTTCATCATTGCAAGGGAAATCTCTTTGGATTTCTTTTTATCTTTTGTAATATGAAGCATTGTTGCTTCGTTTATCTGGTTTCCTATGGTGTACATAGGAGAAAAGGCAACCATCGGCTCCTGGAAGATCATGGATATCTGCTTACCGCGGATATTTCTTATTTCTTTTCCTCTTGGATTAAGTTCAAGAAGATTTACTCTGCCAAGATCTATGTCGTCAAAAATAATTTCTCCCAGAGAAGTACACTTTCTGTCGTTGATACCGAGAATAGCTTTACTTGTAAGGGACTTACCGCAGCCGGATTCTCCTACAAGACCAAGTGTTTCTCCCTTTCCTATCTCAAAGTTAACGCCTCTTACCGCTGTAAGAGTTCCTTCCGGCATTGCTATATTAACACGGAGGTCTTTAACTTCAATGATCGTATCTTTATCCATTTTTTATCCTCCTGTGTCCTACTTGTACGGGTCTGCAGCATCACGGAGACCGTCTCCGAGGAAGTTAAACGCAAGAACCGTAATTGTTACGAAAATGATAGGTATGAGCTTATTTGGATGAAGCGCAACCTGTGTTGTTGTGGAAGCCTCCTGAAGGAGAACACCCCAGCTTGTTGCAGGGGACTTGATACCGAGTCCGAGGTAAGACATGGAAGTTTCGCCTACAATGGAGCCCGGAATACCAAGGGTTACGGAAACAATAAGGTAACTCATAAAGCCGGGTACCAGGTGTTTCCAGATGATCTTCCATGTGGAAACTCCCGCAAGTCTTGCTGCCATAACATAGTCTTCATTCTTAAGGGAAAGGAACTTACCGCGAACTATACGCGCCATTCCTGTCCAGTTAATGAAGGAAAGAACAAGTGTCATGTAGAAGTACATCTTTATTGTGGAGATTCCCGGAGGAATTGATGCCGAAAGAGCCATCCAGAGAGGAATCTGAGGTACGGCACCGATAACTTCTATTATACGCTGGATGATCATATCCAGGACTCCTCCGAAGTAACCGGAAACAGCACCGATAGCAATTCCAAGGAAAAGGCTTATAAATGCGCTTGCAAAAGGTATTGTAAGACTTACCTGAGAGCCAAGGAGTACTCTTGAAAAGATATCCTTTCCGTAGTAGTCTCCGCCAAAAAGCATCACCTTTGCAGTGGCAGGAGAACCGTTGGAACCTTCCGTAACACCAAAGAGGTGTATGTCGCATGGAATAAAACCAAGAAATTTATATGAGGAGCCTTTTGCAAAAAGTCTGATCTTATAATACTCTGATGTATTTTCCTGTATCGTTACCGTAAAAGTTTTAAAATCTCTTACCTTTTCAATCTTATAAACGAAAGGACCGACAAACTTTCCTTCATGAAAGAGATGGATCTGTGTCGGATCCGCATCCTTGTATAGTCCGTCCATATCATCAAGAGAATACGGTGCAAGGAAATTTCCGAAGAAGGCACCAAGATACAGGATCAAAAGGATGATAATAGAAAGCTTAGCCAGCTTATGCTTTTTTAATTTTCTTCCCATCAAGACCCATTGGGATGCAAGATAGTAGTCTTCTTTTGTGTTTTTCTTAGCCATTATCTTCCACCTCCAGAGTAACGGATCCTTGGATCGAGTAATGCAAGAGCTATATCTGAGAACAGGATGCCGATAACAACAAGGACTGCCTGTACCATTACTATTGCTCCCGCAAGATACATATCCTGAGCCTTAAGAGCTTCAAAAAGCTGAGGCCCCTGAAGTTCAAGATCGAGTACGATAGCTGTTACGGTAGATCCCGAGAAAAGACTTGAAAGGATTCCGCCAAGACCTGAAACCGTAGGGTTTATTGCTGCTCTGAAGCAGTACTTCATAATGATCTTTCTTTCGGACACACCCTTTGCCCTTGCGGTAAGAGTGTACTGTCTTCCTACTTCATCAAGCATCTGTGCACGTACCGAACGGATAATTCCGCATGTACCGCTTGTACCGAGAACTATGAGCGGGATTATCATTCTTTTGCACAATTCGCCAAAATTATATAAATGAACTCCATTTACCTTCATTTCCGGAGTGAAAAGCCCCGTATTGGAGTTTCCCGTCCACTTATATGAAAGGTACATGAGTATAATAGCCAAACAGAAGTTAGGTATCGCCGTCCCCAGAAACCCTATTACCGAAGCCGTATAGTCACCGACAGAATACTGGTGTGTCGAAGAATAAATGGCAATAGGTATGGAAACAAGATACTGGAACAACATGATAACAGCTGTAAAGATAACTGTTGTGGCAAGTCGTTCGTTAATAACATCCCATACGTTCTTACTGAACTTAAAGGAATATTTCCAGTTATGATGTGAGTGGTTAAGTCTGTAGTACTGCGAATCGGTAGGAGTCCAGATGATGTCTCCGATCCATTTAAAATACTGTACGATGACCGGCTGGTCAAGTCCGTACTGCTCTCTTAATGCATCTGCATCAGCCTGGGTTACCAGTTCGCCTTCTGTTGTAAGTCTTGCAATCTCAGAACTTACATAATCTCCCGGAGGGAGCTGGATAACAAAGAAAACAAGGACCGATATCAAAAACAAGGTTGGAATAAACATAAGGATCCTCTTCGTAATGTAAGATACCAGGTCTTTTTTAAAGAACTCTCTTACCTGACCGAAGATCCGGGAAGGAGTGCTTTTTCCGTTTGTTTCCTTCGGATCGTTTTCATGCATATCGTCAATTTTGTTGGCATTTTCTTCCATTGGAAAGATCCTTTCTTAAAAACCCGGAGACATGCGGAACATGTCTCCGGTTTATCACGGTTAAACCGCTTATTGCTTCTAAATTACTTTGCTCTGTAAAGTGTAAAGTAGTGTACGATCTGAGCATACTGGAAAAGGTCGGAAGAAACAAGGTTGTTTGCATAGTTACCAATCTTTTCGTTTACAAGATCATAGCTGCCTGCAGATGTGAGGTAAGCGATGGTCCAGAGATTCTTCTTATGGAGCTCATAGATCTGAAGTTCAAGAGCTTCTCTCTTATCTCTGTCAGTTTCGGCTTTCCACTGTTCGAAGAGCTCTACAAGCTTAGCCATATCGCCGGTAGGCTTAACGCCTCTTTCACCGCTGGTCTGGTAATATGTACCGTATTCGCCGTACCACTCGCAAAGCTGTGCGATAGGAACGAATGGCTCCTGACGGTCTGCAGAAAGTGATACACCACCTACAGATGTGTGAGGTCCGATACAAGCAACCCAGTCGTTGTTGTCGATGAGCTGGTCGTATGTGCTGACTTCAAGTGACTTAAGTGTTGTCTTTATGCCTGCAGCGTCAAAGTACTTCTGGATAACAGGGTAGATAGTATCTGCACCGTTATCGTTATATGCTAAGAAGTCAACCGAAAGGTCTGTGCCGTCAGCAAAGTCGTAGTAGTTATCCTTACCCATTACAAGTCCGCAGGACTCAAGGAGCTTCTTTGCTGCTGCAACATCGTACTCTGTCCACTTCTTTGCCCATTCTTCATCATAACCGAAACCACCTTCTGCAGGAGCAGCCTGTCCCGGAAGAAGGAATCCGTTGGAAACAACTTCCGAAACGTTCTCACGGTCTACGCAGATGGAAAGAGCCTGACGGAATGCAGAATTTGCAAAAAGTTCTGCATACTTTGTATCGTTTATAGTATAGTTAAATGTTACCTGATATGAACCCCAGCTGGATCCTGCCCATGTGTAGACTTTGCAATCCTTAACATCGGCAAGGATGGAAGCGATATCTTCCATAGCTACGGAACCTAAGATATCGATATCTCCTGAACGGAAGTGAAGCTGTGATATGCTTACATCACCGTACTTATTAAGATAGAGATTGTCGAAATACGGAAGCTGATTGCCTGCTGCATCTACCTTCCAATAATATGGGTTTCTCTCAAGGATGCAAAGGCTTGAGTTACGTGAATTGTTGCCTTCCTTTGTTGTAAGCATGAAAGCTGCGATAGTTGGCATTCCGGAAACGTTCCAGTAATAGTAAGCAGCTTGCTTACCAAGATCCTTAAGTGTTGAGTAATCAAGTCCCTTTGCCTTGGCGTTGGCAAGAACCTGCTCATCGGAAAGACCTGTGTTCTCCCAGTACTCGTTTTGTACATACATGGAAGCAGGGATCATGTCGTGCCAGTAGTGTTCAGGCGCCCAGCACCACTTAAAGTCGCCGTTTGTGATAAATGCGCTCTCTAACTTTGGATTTTCAAATGTCCATGTTACTGTATACTTGTCAACCTTCTTAAGAACTGCGAAATTGCCTGTAACCTCATCCTTAAGTGCTGTCCAGCTTGCCTTTGTATCAAAGTTGGTAACATGCATCATGTAATACCAGAATGTGATATCATCAGCATCAAAGTCTTCACCGTCAGACCACTTCATTCCTTCTCTTAAATGGAAGGTCCAGACAGTGTAGTCTGCATTATGTTCATAACTCTTTAATACATTTGCATAATAAGTACCGTCTGCATTGAATGCTATCATACGGTCAAATCCGAGTCTGTAGATTTCCCATGACCCGCCGCCGAATGAAAGATTTAATGTGTCATCATAATTACCGATTGAAAGATTCTTTCCGGTTGCATCAACCTGCTCGACATAAATGTCGTCCTTATTTGGAAGTCTGTTCTCAACCGAAGGAAGTTTTCCTTCCTTAACAAGCTGTTCAAGTTCCGGTGATTCGGAAAATGAGAGCTTTTCTACAGGAACCGGCGTAGGTGTTGCTGTCGGTTCAGGTGTAGATTTTGTTTCCCCTGTTTCGGCCGGTGCTGTAGTAGGAGTGTTCTTTGGTGTATCATTTGTGTTTGTGTTGGTGTTTGTTGAACTGCCGCCGCAAGCTGCAAGTGAAACAACCATAACTCCTGCAAGAAGCAGAGCCATAAGTTTTTTCTTCATAAATACATCCTCCTTAATATTATTGAAGTGCTTCTAATAAAAACAAGATCGCCATAGCCTGTCCGTAAGGCATCGGTCTTATTTCTATCTCTTTGTAAAACTGCTTTGTCTCACGTCCCATTGCTGTTCCGTAAGAGACCTGGTTAACAATTCCTTCATCATTAATATAGGAAAGAACAGGTTTAAGTGCTTTTATTGCACATTCCTCATATTCCTTGCCTATAAGTCCATCATGAACCCCTTTAAGTATTCCGTATGCAAATCCGCAGGTCGCGCTGGTTTCCACATAAGATGTAGGATCATCCACAAGTGTATGCCACATACCTGTCGGATCTTGGAATTTTTTAAGACTTGCCACCTGGTTTTTAAGGTTTTCTACAAGAAAACGCTTAACACAAGGTTCGCAATCAATGATGGAGAGAAATTCGGGAACCGCTGCAGTTGCCCAACTGTTTCCTCGTCCCCACAATGCTTTCGCAAAATTGTGACGACCGTTAAATGTCCATCCGTGGAACCAGAGACCGGTTTCTTTGTCGGACAGATATTTAATATGTAAAAGGAATTGGTATTTTGCTTCTTCTACCCACTCCGTTTTACCAAAAATAACTCCGCACTTGGCAAGGAACAAAACCGCCATGAAAAGGGTGTCATCCCAAAGTTCCTGGTCGTTAAGCGTGTCGCTTGTCATGTGCTGGAAGCCGCCTTCTTTGGTTTTAGGAAGGCCGTTCATAAGCCATTCACACCACCCAAGGCAAAGCTCTTTATATTTCTCGTTTTTTGTGTACTCATATACATAAGCCAGTGTAAGCATCGGTGCCGTCGTATTTACATTCTTTGCAGGAAAACCGATTCCAAACTGCCTTTCATAATAAGCAATAAGTACATCAAGATATTTTTTGTCTTTTGTGCGTTCAAACATCTTCCACATTCCGAAAAGTCCGACACCCTGTGTCCACTCCCAGAAACGGTATTTGTTTACATCATCACCTGCGAGGTTTTTTGTTGCCATCCCCTTAAGGAAAATGTCATCTTCCTCGTAAAGGACTTTTTGAAAGCTTGTAAAAAGGAGGTCCAGCTTGTTCTTTAAGGCTTCATGAAGAACGCCGTTACCGTATGCCTCAACAAAATCCTCCATATTTTTCGGAATATCCATTTAACCACCCTCTAAGAACACATAGAATAATTTTTTTAACAACTCTTTATCAACTCTTTGTGCACTTTAACTATATTTCTATTAGATTACAAGAAATATTGTAGCAAAATTATAGAACCTTATCTATGCAGATTTTGTTCACTTTTTATTCACATATTGCATTTCTTGCTTTTTTTTGGTACAAATATATAAAAAGCGTAAGGTTAACGAAAAGTTTTACGCAAAATATGCACAAAGACTTTTGTCCTATATTTCTTTAAAGGAGTAAATTATGGCCAACGAAGGTTTATTTTCATATGAAAAAGGGCTTATAAAAGAGTTTAATCTGCCAAACAGTCCTCTTTACTATTTCTTCGACTACGACGACAGAGCTGCCGGCATAAACATGGAATTCCAACATTTCCATCGTTTCTTTGAAATACACATGCTTTTAGGCAGAGACGCCTCGCACCTTATAGAAGGTAACCTTTACAGACAAAAGCTA
>JAILFQ010000057.1 GCA_024697505.1 Lachnospiraceae bacterium | reverse complement strand
AGCGCTTCAAGATACAATACTGTACCGTAAAAAGTCGGATTTGTTTTTTCAAATACAGCCTTTTTCGCGACAAGCATCGCATATGTCTGGGTATCATCTTTGAATCTTCCGCCGACTATACCGATATAACACTTGAAAAGTTCATATTTTGTGCGTTCTTCTTCAAGATAATTTAATTGTTTTTGCTCCACAATATAGTCAGCTGTATACCTGTCTATCAATAACAATATGGATTCGCATAACTTTTGTGCTTCAGTAATGAAAGTTACATTGTTAATTTTTCCGCATCTGAAGCTGATATAAATTTCTACAAGCTTTACCTCATACTTTTTCAGGTTAAGCATTCTTATCCTTCTGTCTTCAAATGCAGCTTTGCACCTGCAGACAACAGGTATTTCTATAGTTTTAAACGGAGATTCCAAATAAATCCCGGCATAATGATCTCCCGTCATTTTATCCGAAATATTAAAAATAACATCTACCTGAGCTGTACCGTTAACAAAATCTTCCGAAGTGATCCTATCCTTGGAAAAGCTAACAAAAGGAGCATCCGTACGTAATGATATTTCCAGATACCCCCAGGTATCTTTGGTAACAGTGATCTTTTCGCGGAAGGAGCCGATCTCAGGTGTTATATCTATTGAATTCTGGGTAGTATAAAAAGACGCCCTCTTCTTTTTATGAATAAGCACAAGAAATTCTTCAAGTGCAACATCTTTTACAGGGCTGTCCAAAAGCTGCATGTAAGCAACAAGATTCTTTTTATCATTTTTTATTAATACACTTGGAAATGTATTGGAAGAAAATAAAGCTACAGCCTCATTCCAGTTCGTTTTGGCGAGATTGGCAAAATGGAACAGGTCTCTTATAGGACCGATAGAACTGTCGCACTTGGCCTGGATGGCAGTTATTGAAAAAGGAATAGAGTACTCTCCGCAATCGCTGATTATGTATATGTAGCCGGTATGACTTTCTCCGTATTCCATGCCTTTAGCATTAACGGAGTAAGTGATCTCACATTCTGTTCCCACAAATTTATCCATATGAAGAGTTACAAGTTTGCCTGTAGAGTATATTACCCCCTTCATACGGACTTTTGCAGAATTTGATACTATAAAAGAACCTGTTTTAACTGTCCCCTCTTCAATTCTGATATCCAGACTGTTTTCGTATAAAACAAGTTGCGGCATCTCATATTCAAATAATCCTTTGGATAATCTGTCTATCTTCTCTTTCACTTTAATGCTACCCCAAAAACATATTTTGTATAACTATTTGCTAATAAGCACAAATTCTCCTGTACCGGAAACCGTATAACAGTTCTCACCATCGATGGAAATAAAGAAATCTCCTCTGTTTCTTATCTTACCGTCAGAATTTTCGGAAAGATTGATCCTGTAGCAATTAAGCCCTTTTACAAGTGTAAGACTGTCATCATAATCCGCATTGTATTCATCAACCGGCTTTGAGAGGCCAAGATTTTCATACGGATAAGCGCAAAGCACAGCATAAGCCTGATCGGATGTTAAATTAACCTCAAGCTGTTCTCCCATTCCTATTGTAGAAGTGCCTGTAGAAGGCGTCGGCGTAGGTCCCTGATTTCCCGGCACCGGTGTTGAAGTAGGAATCGGCGTATTTGTAGAAGCCTGTCCCCCGGTCGGTGCTGCAGTAGGTGTAGCGGAAGCAGGTTCCGTCGGCTCTGTACCGGATATGGTCGGTGTAGGCGCTGTGGTAACTGTATTTTCGTTTTTATTGTTCTCAGCCGGTGTAGGTGCTTCTGTATTTGTATTTGAAGGAACCGGCTGTTTGGTGTCGTTTCTGTCTTTATTAGCCAAAACAAGAGCAATTATTAATACAACAGCAGCAATCAAAGTTATACAGCATATAACCAGGACTTTGCTGTGTTCCTTAATAAAACCGCTTAAGTTAAAACTCTCATTGTTTTTTTTCTTTTCATTATCGGACATATAATTTCTCCCACGTAAAATTTGTAGATAAAAAAGT
>JAILFQ010000306.1 GCA_024697505.1 Lachnospiraceae bacterium | reverse complement strand
CATCTTTCTTTTTGGCGTAATCACCATTTATAAAAACGGTTTCCTCTCTTCCGCTTCCTTCTATTACCAGATCCGGTACATTTATCTCAATTTTTTGTCTGTATATTCCCGGTGCAAGCAAAACTCTCGTTCCTTTTTCTGCCTTGTCCAGTTCTTTTTGAATATTGCTTTCCGGTCCGAGTCTTAAAACTTCCATATATTAATAACCTCCGTTTTGTAATTTATCTGTATGTAAAAGCGGGCGCCCAAACAGCAGCCGTTGTAAAAGCATTCAACCTCAGTTTAATAAACTCACACATAAAAATCAAATGAAAGTAAAATGTAAGAGTAATGTAAACGCTTACATTTTTACCGTTATTTTTTTATATGTCGAAATACCCAAAATGTAAAGGCTTTCTGTTACACTTTTCACGAAATATTGTCAAATATAACCAAATATCGAGTTTTTCGCTTGTTCATATTGACACTTTTGTCAAAAAGTCGTATATTTATTGTATGTGAAATTGTGCGGCAAGAGGTAATGACATAATAGTTTGTGAAAATATTTTCATCATCTTTCTTGCCTTTTATTTTGCACTTTTATGAAAGTAGTTTCACAAAGGTAATTTATTTATGTGAGGAATTGGAAATGAGAGAAGGTCGTATAACGTTTAAGCAGTATCGTTCAATAGATATTGCACTTTTCACGGCACTGTTTGTTGTATCCGAGGCCGTTGTTACATTGGCCGCCAACAAATGGTTTCCGGGTCAGCCTTATACTTTTTCTCTTCTTATTGTTTTTATGTGTTTGATGATGATGCGCTGGGGATTGCTTGTAGGAATAACCGCTCCGCTCGGCAGTCTGGCGTTTTGCATTTGTTCAGGCGCCGACGGTAATCAATATCTTATATATATAGTAGGCAATCTGTTTTCACTGCTTGCTTTCTTCTATATTATGATAAGAGGTAAGGATAAGATCCGTTCGGACGCTCTTCGAACCGGTCTGTTCGTAATCCTGACTTTTGTTTTTACCCAGGCAGGCAGATGGCTTGTTGCTGTTTTACTTGGTAACGACCCGCTTATTTTTATTACATTTGTCAGTACAGATGCCCTTTCGGGTGTGTTTGCTTTAATTGCGGTACTTTCCGCAAGACACATAGACGGTCTTTTTGAAGATCAGAAAGCTTATCTCTTCCGTCTCGACAGAGAACGTAAAGAAAAAGCTAAAGAAGAATCATAATATTAAGAGGAGACAAAGATGAAAAAACAACTCGCATCAGATTATCTCATTTATGATGAGGCAAGCGGAATATATAAGGAGGATGCAGAACAAGCCGTTCGTGACGATGTTGAAAAACACCAGTGGTTAAACGTTGTTGGCATTATTGCAAGAGACTGGCGTCTTTATATTATGCTTGTGCCAATGCTTTTGGTATTTCTCTTCTGGCGTTACTTCCCAATGTACGAACTGCTCGGCTGTTTTAAAGTACAGGATGAAGTAAAAACAGTTGCAAACCAGTTCTATCTCGGTTTTTCAAACTTTAAGCTTTTACTTTCGGGTTCAACAACACTTTCCATGGACTTTTGGAGAGCCATGAGAAACACTTTCCTTTTAAGCTTCTATGGTTTGTGCTTTGGTTTCCCGATGCCGATCATTGTTGCTCTTTTCTTTAACGAAATACGTTCAAACATTGCAAGAAGTGTTTATCAGGTTCTTACATATCTTCCTAAGTTTATGTCAACCGTTGTTATGACAACACTTGTTACAATGCTTGTTAAGCAGGGTTCCCTTACAACAAGTATGGGTATTCTCTCTCAGCTTTTTGTTAAGCTCGGATTAATAAGTGCGGAAGTTGGTAATGCAGGTCTTTTAAACGCTCCAAACTTCTTCAGAGCCATTTATCAGATAAGTGGTATTTGGGAAGGCGCCGGTTACGACTCGATCGTATTCTTCGCCGCTATCATCGCAATCTCCCCTACCAGCTACGAGGCCGCACAGATTGACGGTGCCGGAAAAATGGCGCAGATGAGATACGTAGTTCTTCCAAGCATTCTTTCTACTATAGTAATTATGCTTATTTCAAGAATCGGTTCTCTTCTTAATGTAGGTTATGAAAAAGTACTTCTTCTTTATAATCAGAACACATATGTTACAGCAGATGTTGTTTCAACCTTTGCTCAGCGTTACGCCTTTGACGGAGGTCTTAAAGGTCTTGCCTCCGCAGCCGAAATGATGAACAACGTTGTGGGAATGCTTCTTGTTATAAGTGCAAACACCATTGCAAGAAAAGCTTCCAACGTATCATTATACTAATACTCGGGGGAAACAAATATGAAACGTAAACTTGAAATTTCAGAACTTATATTCAAAATAATAAGCTATTTATTTTTAACGGTATTTGCAATCAGCTGTCTTTATCCGTTTGTTTATGCGATCTCCGCTTCCATGAGCGGAAGATCTGCAGTTGAATACAGCCAGGTAGTGCTTTTCCCGAAGGAAACTCAGTTTGAAGCATTTAAAGTAATGTTTTCGGACAACCTCTTCTGGAATGCATATTCAAATACTCTTTTCCTTACATTTTACGGAACACTTTGGGCTTTGGGAGTTGCTCTCCTTGGTGCTTACGCGCTTTCAAAGAAGCGTCTTCTCTTCCGTAAGGGTTTTAACTTCTTCCTTGTATTTACCATGTGGTTCTCCGCAGGTATTGTTCCACAGTACCTCAACTACTTAAATACACAGAAGGTATTTAATGCTGTGGGCATTATGGATGACAAGTGGCTTGTAGTTATTGCCATGGGTATGGCCGCAATGAACATCATCCTTCTTCGTAACGCATTTGAAGGTGTTCCTTCAGAGATCGAAGAAGCGGCGATCGTTGACGGCGCTACAGAATTCCAGATTTTAAGCAAGGTTTATATTCCAATGTGTAAGTCTACAATAGCAACTGTTGCCCTCTTCTTTGGTATATCAAGATGGAACGGTTACTACTGGGCGCGTCAGATGATCTCCAATCCTAGTGAACGCCCTCTTCAGGTATTTATAAGACTTAAACTTGAAGAGTACCAGGATCCGGAACAGATGGCAGGCTGGAACAAATCCTACGCTTCAGACTCCATTATTTACGCCCTTATTGTTTGCTCGGTTATTCCTATCCTTGTTATTTATCCTTTCATCCAGAAGTATTTTGCAAAGGGTGTAAACATGGGTGGTGTTAAGGAGTGATACTCCTTCCTTATTATGGTTATTTCCGCACATGATGCGGATATAATAAAACAAATCTTTTTAGGAGGATAATTATGAAAAAATCAAAAGTATTGGTTGCACTTCTTCTTTGTGTATCCATGCTTGCGGCTGTAGGTTGCGGTGGAAAAGAACTTCCTGTTGAAGATACAACTCCAACTCCTGCTCCTACACAGGCAGCTCAGGAATCACAGGGAACAGAAAAAAATGATCCAACACCTACTCCTGTCCCACAGGAAGAGGTTAAGACAGTGCACGACCTTTACGCAGAGGGAACAACTCTTCGTCTTGCATGCGGTTACAACAGTGCAAAGACAGGTATTTCTTTCTCTGCAGATATTGCAGGAGAAGGAATCACACTTGCCGATGGCGTTACTTACCACACCGGCGACCTGAAGCCAACGTGGGTAGAGCTTCAGAAGATCCTTGGTATTAAGATCGAAGACAAATACCAGGGCAACAAGGCAGCTGATGAGTTCAAGTATTGGAAGGAACAGCTCGATCAGGTAGATATGTTAACAGGTACTGCTGCTCTTCTTACAGAGTACGGTAACAACGGACAGCTCGTTAACTTTGCCGAATATCTTGATCTTATGCCAAACTTCAAGGCTTACCTTGAAGCAAACACAATCGTTCGTCTCTCCATCACAGGTTCCACAACAGGTTCCAATAAGGGTGCTATCTACTTCGCTCCTTACTTCGACGGTGTAAACGATATCGAGCGTATGCCACTTATGAGAACAGACTGGGTTGTTAAGCTTCTTGACGGCGAAGGCTCTTTTGAATCTGCAGCTTTCAGAAACCTTGCCGGCGCTGCTTATGAACCATACATGCCAACAAGCGGCAAGGTTGAAGTAGATGTTGTTGCTCTTGACGGAACAAAGACAGAAAAGGTTACAAAAAACTACGATAACGCCGGAAACATCATTAAAACAATGAACGATACTCTTGCAAAGGGAAATGTAACAGGTGTTGAAGCAGTTAACATGCTTCGTACTTATATTGATAAAGCATACAACGGCTACTACGGAACAACTCGTTCCAACCTTTTCATAGGTCAGAACGCTGCTTGGGACGCAGATGAGCTTGTAGCTCTTCTTCGTTGCGTAGTTGCAAACCCACAGACTCTTAACGGCACAGACAATGTTGAAGGTCTCTTCTCTCGTGAAGACTCCAACACACAGCGTCGTGTAGATATGGTCAGATTTGCAGGTATACTCTTTGGTGTACGTGGTCTTGAATCCAGATCCGATTATCTCTACATTGGTACAGACGGACAGCTTCACGATGCCCGTCAGGACGAAGCTACTTATGAAGCTCTTGAAAGAATGAACGCTCTTGTTAAGGAAGACCTTATTTCCGAATCCTTCGTTAACTCTTCTAACGAAAAGAGTGCTACAATGCTTGAAAACGATCTTGGTTTCATGAGCTATGACTACAACCAGACACAGACAATCCTCAACCAGACAAAGCTTAACAAGAACGGCGATGAAGGCGAGAAGTACATGGCTGTTATGGTTCCTGTTGCAAGATGGTATGACGGAACAAACGCTAACGGCGTTTATATGAGATTTACAGAATCCTGGCGTTCCGTTAAGACAGACGCTTGGGCAATTTCTGTAGCAGGTATTGGAAATGATAAGAATAAGCTTTATGCTGCTCTCTCACTCATTGACTATGCTTACTCAGAAAAAGGCCAGATCCTTATGTCTTACGGTCCTGATGCATTCATCAAGACAAACGCTGACGGTTCTTATGTAACATTCAACTTCAACGGTAAGGAAATGCCTGTTATTGCAGACGCTACCTACACATCACTTTGGGAACTTGCTGACGGTAACTACACTAACTTCGCACGTTACTATCTCGGATCTACTCTTTCCTTCGTAAAGAGCCAGGCATTCGAATATCAGTGTACACATGAAGTTGGTAAGGAAGGTGCAGGAAATATTTCAAACGCCATCGGACTTGGCACGATCAAGCACTTAATGCTTGAAGTCTGTGACAACCCATGGTACACATCCGTACCGACAGTTCTTCCTAACACAACTGTTGAGAACACACTTCTTAACAGCTACACAGAGATCACAAACGGTGCATCCGGTTACTTTGGTGTAAGTAAGGGACAGAACAACCTCCTCATCAACATCATTGCAGGTGGTTACACAGGTGACGGTCTTTCAGACAGAAAAGAAACATTAAACACAATCTCCAAGACATGGAACGGTACTACATATCTCGCACTCAAGCAGCAGGCTTGGAAGAGACTTGCAGACTACTACAACGATTACATTAATAAGTAATTAAACTTTTGTTGTTGCCGCAGCGGGAAACCGCTGCGGGGCAACATTAAAAAAACAATAACTTTTTCGTGGGGTAAATACGATATGTACAAAGCTCAAGTAAAACTTCAAAAAATAATATGTTATGCGGTCTTAATCGCAAGTGCCATTGTTTTCATCTATTCCATGGGAATGATGACGGACATGTACGACTGCTTCTACTCCACAATGATGGATCCTGAAGACATTGAAACAACATGGGTTACCGGTTCCCAGATATTCTATCACA
>JAILFQ010000183.1 GCA_024697505.1 Lachnospiraceae bacterium | reverse complement strand
TTCAGTCTATACCTTCTTCCATGTACGAAGTTGCAAAGATTGAAGGTGCTACGGCATACGAAACCTTCTGGAAGGTAACTTTCCCAATGGTTATGCCGCACATTATTACAAATGTTGTTTACACCATCGTGGACAGATTTACGGAAAGCGAAGTTGTAGAGCTTGCTTACTCAACAACCTTTACAACTCAGAACTGGGGACTGGGCTCGGTGTTCTCCCTGGTAAGTACGGTAATAACCTGTGCAATACTCGTAATAGTATGTCGAATACTTCAAAAACGCACATTCTACTATAACTAAGGAAAGGAGGAATAAACATGGTAAATGTTACGGTTAAGGACCAGATAAAAAAAGTCGGAAGAATGCTCAAAGATCCGTATGAAACAAGAACTCTTATGGGAAACATTAAAGACTTCTTCGTAACTGTTTTAAGAGTGGTTATCATTATAGGAACAAGCTTTGTTATTCTCTCCCCTGTTATAGGAATGGTGGCAGAGTCCTTAATGACAAAAACAGACCTTATAGACCCAATGGTATTTGTTATCCCGAGAGAGATCACGCTTGAGAAATACCAACTGGATCTTGAAAGACTGGATTATTTTAAAACCCTTGGAAGGACAATCTTTTATACCGTAAGCCTTACGGCAATACAGATCCTTATTTGTTCTATGGCAGGTTACGGTTTTGCAAGATTTGAATTTCCTTTTAAGAAGCTTCTTTTTGGATGCGTGGTGGTAATGATCGTTATTCCGGCGCATTCCATAATGCTTCCCCTTTATATGAGTTTCCGTTCTTTTAATATCTTTGGACTCCTTCCAAATGATATTAATATGATGGCAACCGTTTGGCCGATGTACATACTTACAATATTCGGCTGCGGTGTTAAAGCGGGGTTGTATATATACATATTCAATCAGTTCTTCAGAGGCCTTCCAAAGGAAATAGAAGAGGCTGCGTTGGTTGACGGTGCCGGAATATGGTACACATATTTCAACATTATGTTAAAGAACGCAATGCCTGCGGTTATTACCGTTACCGTATTCTCGGTGGTTTGGCAGTTCAACGATACATTCTATTCCAATGTATTCAGAGTTCCGGATGATTGGATAATAAGCAAAAAATTATCTACTCTTGTTTCCAATATAGCGAACATAGACAGGATAATTGATACAAATGTACAGCAACAGTACCTGGATGCCGGAATCATTATGGTACTTGTTCCAATTGTTATAATTTATCTCTTATTACAGAGATATTTTATAGAGGGAGTGGAGCGAAGCGGTATTGTAGGTTAACGCTTTGTCTCAGACATTTCTCAATAAAAAAAGGAGGATGGAAAAATTGAGAAAACAGAGATTTATTGCATGGGCTTTATCTCTCATTCTTGTTCTTGCACTTGCAGGATGCCAGAACAATGAAGAGAAGCCTGACGAGGGGACCGAGGTATCACCTACCCCGGTTGCAACAGAACCGACTAAAGAACCGGAAAAGGTGGAAGTAAAGCCTATAAGCGTAAGCTTTGAAGACGGCAGCTTAAGCTTTACAGAACTTTACATGCAGCATGCGCAGTCAGATGCGGCAGATGTTGCACTTGGACAGTTCAACAACAGCACAGCATTAAAGATTACAAAGACCAACGATGCAAAGGTGGCATTTGTGGCATTTGACGTTGCAAGTCTTCTTGGCGACAAGGCAGGAGATGTTACAAGTTTTGAAATGTCTGTAGGCGTTGAGCATGCGGACGGAAAGTTTTCAGCTGTATCCGGTTCCATTTATTACTGGACAGATACAACAATTTCCAAGATGAAGAAGGATACATGGTCCGTTTACATGGAGAAGAAGAATCCGAGAACAGCAACTTACAAGCTTCCTGACGGCGTTACTTTTGGAGAAGGTTGCCCGCTTGTTATAGTTTCGCTGGACGGATACAACGCTTCCAAGGGCGGTGTTCCTGCAACAGGCACAATTTATGTAGATGATATCCGTTTCTTTGATGCAAGCGGAAATGTTATTACAGCAGCAACAGATGTTGCTTTTGCAGCACCTGACGCATTTGCACCTACAGAATCGGATCGTTCAAACCTCTATGCATTAAAGGATGTTGTTACATTCGACGGTTTCCAGGCAAGTGGAAGCGCATGGGGACAGACAGGCTTTGATATTCCTGATAATTTCAGAGCTGCTCTTACAGAGGGTTCTGTAATTGAAATCGAGTACTCCAGTGAAGACGGTTCAATCTGGCTTGTATATCCTGATTCGGCAGCAGGCTGGATGAGAGTTGCAGATGCAGATCTTGGCGCACATGTTTACAGAAACAAAGACAAGAGCATTGCACAGATCGACTATGAGCAGATGGCTGCAGCACTGGGAACAGATACATCCGCATGGGGTGCAAGACTTCAGTGCGAAGCTGCTTCCAACTGGGAAGTATATTCCGTAAAGGTTGGACAGAGAGCAAAGTCATATGTTTTTGATGAAAAGGCAGCATTCCAGGATTTCAATGCAAGTGCAGGCGCATGGAACCAGGCCGGTGCGGATATTCCTGCAGATGTTCTTGAAGCTCTTGTTCCGGGAACTGCACTTAAGATATCTTACTCCAGTGAAGACGGAACAATGTGGATCGTTATGCCGGATTCCGCAGCAGGCTGGATGAGAGTTGGTCAGGCAGGAACAGCAGATCCTGCAATTACAGACGGCAGCACCTGCTATGTAACATACGAGCAGATTGCAGCACTTTGCGGCGAAGATAAGACAACATGGGGCGCAAGACTTCAGTGCGAAGCACAGTCAGCATGGGAAGTATATTCCGTAAAGGTTGGTACTTTTGCTGAATCCAAAGCACCAAGACTTTCAAATATCAAGACATTTCCTGATTTCCAGGTAACAGGTAGCGGTTGGGGCCAGAACGGCCTTGATATTCCTGATGATATTCGCGCAGCTTTTGTACCGGGCGCAGTTATCAGAATTGAATATTCAAGTGAAGACGGCACAATGTGGATAGTTATGCCGGATTCTGCAGCAGGCTGGATGAGAGTTGCTCAGGCAGGAACAGCAGATCCTGCAATTTGTGAAGGCGGAGTATGTTATGTAACATATGAGCAGATTGCAGCTCTTTGCGGTGAAGACACAAGCACATGGGGCGGAAGACTTCAGTGTGAAGCTCAGACTGCTTGGGAAGTTTATGGCGTATCCGTAGGACAAACAAAATAATCGGAGGAGGGAAACTTAGTAATGATGAAATTAAAGAAATTACTTGCTCTGGGCCTTGCTTTTTGTATGGTGGCATCATTTGGTGCATGCGGAGACAAGAATACAGAAGATACCGGTAATAATTCCGGAACAGGAACAAACACAAACACAAACACTAACAAAAATTCGGAGAAGAATGAGGAAGTAACAATAGGTACCTGGTGGGTCCAGTATTATGATTCTTCCGCAACATCCTTAAGTGATAATCCACAGTATGATAAGGATATGGCAGCAGAAGAGACAGATGAAAATGCGATCGCTCAGAAGGCCGACAACAAGAAGGCTTATGAGATGAAGTTTGAAAACGTTAAGAAGATCGAAGAGAAGTACGGTGTTAAGTTCTATTGGGATAACCTTACTTATACAGGTGTTAAGGATTCCATTAACACATCCATCATTGCCGGCACACCGGACTGTGATGTTTACCTTGTAGAAGCAAGCTTTGGTATTCCTGCACAGATGAGCGGTCTTTGTACAAACCTTAAGGACGTTCTTCCTGCAGACAGTGACATTTTTACAACTCAGTCCAATGCAGCTTACCTTGATCTTGGCGATGGCAAGGCTTGCATCTTCTATCGTGTAGACGGTGGTGAATCCACAGTTGCAGCTACTTATCCACTTGCTTTCAACGTACAGATGCTTGAAGACAACAACCTTGAAGATCCACGTGTTCTTTGGGAAAAGGGTGAATGGACATGGAGCAAGTTCATTGAATACGCAAAGATCCTTACACAGGATACAGACGGCGACGGACAGACAGACCAGTATGGTTACTGCGGATACGAAGCAGAAACACTTGACCAGCTCCTTATGAGTAACGGTACAGCTATTGCTTCCACATCTAAGGAAAACCTTTCCTCCAGCGAAGTCGGAGAAGTATTACAGATGATCTACGACATGTACAATGTTCACAAGATCTGCTACCCATATGATTACGAAGGATCTCCTTCAGACTCTATGAGAAACCAGTACACAGAAGGAAATATTGCCTTCTTCCCATGTGCTGCATGGATCCAGTCCGGTAACGAAGACTACGGCGGAGATACAGAACTCGATTTCGACATTGCATATGTAAGATGGCCTGTAGGTCCATCCGGAAACAAGGATACAAACCCTGGTAAGAACGGTCTTTCAGGTGAATTTTACATTATCCCTGCAGGCGTTGCAGAACCTGAAAAAGTATTCAACGTAATGAACGACTATTGGAACTGGTATGACGGAGATACATCCATCCGTGATTCCAAGAATATTCTTCACTGGTGGTATGAATCTACAGCCAAGGATCCTGAACTTCAGGTTGAAAACTATGAAGTAATGAAGGATTGCGGTAGCCATCTTGTTATCGACCTTGGTGTAGACGGAACACTCGGTGACGGCACATATCTTCCTCTTCAGAACCTTATGCAGGGTCTTACAACACCGGCACAGATTCAGGAAGAGTACAAGCAGGTATTCCAGGATGCACTTGATGCATACTTTGGAAACTAAAAAATAAAAAACCCGAAATGAGGATTTGTTAATGGGCAATATTAAAATGATCGCTCCCCCGGTGCCGAATGTGCCGTGGCAGGAGAAGCCGGAAGGGCTTAAAAATGCTCCTGTATGGAGATATAAAGAAAATCCGATCATCGGAAGAAACCCTGTTGAAGGAGTAGCAAGAATCTTTAACAGTGCGGTTGTTCCGTATGAAGGTGCCTTCATTGGTGTATTCAGAGGCGAGCAGACAAACGGTGTTCCGTATGTTTACCTGGGAAGAAGCAAGGATGGCATACACTGGGATTTTGATAAAGACAAGGTTCAGTTTGTAGACGAGAAAGGCGAACCATACATGCCGGTTTACGCATACGACCCACGTCTTGTAAAGGTAGAAGATACCTACTATATAATCTGGTGCGGAGATTTCTATGGCGCTGCGATCGGAATGGCGAAGACAAAGGATTTCAAGACCTTTACCCGAATTGAAAACCCTTTCCTTCCTTTCAACAGAAACGCCGTACTTTTCCCACGCAAGATCAACGGAAATTTCGTAATGCTTTCCCGCCCGTCGGATTCGGGACACACACCTTTTGGAGATATCTTCGTAAGTGAAAGTCCGGATCTTACATTCTGGGGCAAGCACAGACACGTTATGGGTCGTGGCAACGAATGGTGGGAGTCTTTAAAGATAGGCGGCGGAGCAGCCCCTATTGAAACAAGTGAAGGCTGGCTTATGTTCTACCATGGTGTAAGCGGAACCTGCAACGGATATGTTTACTCCATTGGAGGAGCAATTCTGGACCTTGAAAATCCATCCAAGGTACTTTACAGATGCGAAACCTTCCTTCTTACACCTGAAGAGTGGTACGAGGAAAGAGGCTTTGTGCCGAATGTTACTTTCCCTTGTGCAACAATTCACGATCCGGAGACAGGAAGAATAGCAATCTACTACGGCTGCGCAGACAGCTATGTAGGACTGGCTTTCTGTCAGTTTGACGAAATCGTTGAATATATCAAGGAACACAGCGTAACACGCTGGGATGACACAGATATAGGAAGACGATAGAAATATCCTCTCAATAAGAAGTCCCGGGAGGCGAAAGCCTTCCGGGATTTTTAAAAATAGGGAAAGGGAAGTTAAATGACCATGCTTTATGAAGACAAGAAAAAATTAGTGGATTTTGACGAGGGAATAGCATACACAGGAAATCTTGAAAGACTTAAAAGAGTTTTTAAAAAGGCAGAAAAAGAAAAGGAAAAAATAAAAATAGTGTGCCTTGGAGGTTCCATAACCCAGGGCTCTCTTGCAAGCAGACAGGAACTTTGCTACGCATCCCGCGTGGGTGAATGGTGGAAGTCTGTATTTAAAACATCTGAAACAGAACTTATCAATTCCGGTATAGGAGGAACCACATCACAATTTGGCTCGGCCAGAGCAAATGATGATGTGCTCGCCTACAAGCCGGATCTTGTTATAATAGAATTTAGCGTAAATGATTCTGACAGTATTTTTTTTAGAGAGACTTACGAAGGACTGGTTAGAAAAATATATGACTCTGAAACAAAGCCTGCGGTAATCCTGCTTCATAACGTAATGTACGGAGACGGAACCAATGCTCAGGATCAGCACGAGGTAATAGGAAGGTATTACAATGTACCCTGCCTTTCCATGAAGACCTCTGTTTACCAGGCGGTGGCAAGCGGAACTTTAAAAAGAGAAGAGATCACACCGGACGGGCTGCATCCCAACGACCTTGGCCACGCACTTCTTGCGGGACTGGTCTGCTCCTTCTTTGAAAATGTATTAAAAGGAAAGATACTGTCCAAACCGGGAAGCAGGGAGTTTGATGTTCTTCCGGGACCTATAACACCAAATGGTTATGAAAAGGCGATAAGAATGCAGAATTATAATTCAGAGCCTCTTTTGGAAGGCTTTGAAATCGACCCTTCAGAGCAAAAGCATATTACAGATATTTTTAAACGTGGCTTTATAGGCAGGAAAAAAGGAGATATAATTGTTTTTGAAGCAAAAGGAAGCGAACTTGCGGCCCAGTACAGGAGGTCTGTAAAGCATCCCGCCTGCATTTGTAGTGCGGTTGTGGACGGCGATGAAGAAAACGCTGTTATTCTTGACGGTAATTTTGATGAAACCTGGGGAGACAGCCTTTCTATTACAACTCTTGGACATGGCCTTGAAAATAAAATACATAAAGTTAAGATAACAGTAACAGACGGTGGAGAAGACAAAGTGCCGTTTTACCTTGTATCTTTGATCTGTTCCGGAAAATAAGGAGGTTTTTATGGTTTATTATTCAGATCTTGCAGAGAAAAACGATGAAGTGATAAAGTCCCTTGAAGCGGCTTCCATGGATTCGTCTCTTACGGGAAATGAGGAGCTGTGTATGGGATGTGTTCCGCTTTACGGGAAGAATGTCGATTACGAAAGAGGGGTAAAAGAAGCTCTTTCGGAACAGTTTGTAAGCCCGGTGGAGCAGAAACTCCAATACATGGGAAGAATAGACTTTGATAACCCAAAGGAGCCTGTGTTTGTTTTTGCTTCCACATATGTAAAACTCAGATTTAAAGGAACAACATGCTATGCGAAATTAAGAAGCCATATAAATTATTGGTCCTGTTATATGGGTGTATTTGTGGACGGTGTGCAGAAAAAATTCCGACTTCCGGAAAATGATGAAGTTATGGTTTGTCTGGCGAAAGACCTGGAAGATTCCGAACATGAAGTAATGCTTTTTAAAAGGCAGGATGCCTGCAACCATGTTGACTTTCTTGGCTTCTATATAGACAAAAAAGGAGAGATCCTTGAAAACGAGCCTCTTCCGGAGAGAAAAATAGAAGTGTACGGAGATTCCGTCTCTGCCGGGGAAGTAAGCGAAGCGGTGGAATATGTGGGAGAACAAGATCCAAAACATGACGGAGCTCCTTCCAACTCCTGGTATTCCTATTCCTGGATGGCAGCAAGAAAGCTTAATGCACAGATCCATAACATATCCCAGGGGGGACTTGCCCTTCTTGACGGAACCGGATGGTTTTGCGGACCGGACTTTAAGGGGGCGTTTTCACTGTACGACAGAATAGAGCATAATGTTTATCTTGGAAGAATTAAGAAATGGGATTTTAAGAACTATATACCTGACGTGGTAGTTATCGCGCTTGGCCAGAATGATGCCAATCCTGTTGATTTTATGGCGGAAGATCCCGAAGGAGAAATGGCACAGTACTGGAAGGACAGCTATAAGTATTTTGTGGGACTTTTGCGTAAGCAATACGGAGCGGAAACTCATTTTATTTTTACAACAACAATACTTGGCCACGATCCTTCATGGGATAATGCCATAGGCGAGATATGTGCCGAACTTGGCGGAAAAGAAAAAAATTATCATCATTTTATGTATACCAATAACGGATGTGGAACAAAGGGGCATATAAGAGTACCTGAAGCGGATGCCATGAGTGACGAGCTTTCGGCCTTTATAGAGACCAATTGTTACTGAAAAAAGTATAGTTGACAGACGAAAGGGGACAAAATGCCTAATTTTCGCTAAAAATGGCTTATAAGCCTTGACAAATGGGCTTTTGCCGATTATAAATAGAGTATAGGCTTTGCTCCGACCCGAAGGGTGTAAAGCAAAGCGAAATCTCAGTTCCCATAAGGGAAGGGATAGACTCAAAAAAATATATTGAGGAGGAAGTATTAAATGAACAAGGCAGAATTAGTAGCAGCTATCGCAGACAACGCAAAGTTATCCAAGAAGGATTCTGAGAAGGCTCTTAAGGCTTTCATGGAAGTTGTTGCAGCAGAGTTAAAGAAGGGCGAGAAGGTTCAGCTTATCGGCTTCGGTACATTCGAAGTAGCTAACAGACCTGCAAGAACTGGTAGAAATCCACAGACAAAGCAGGCTATCAAGATTCCGGCTTCCAAGGCTCCTAAGTTTAAGGCTGGTAGAGCTTTAAAGGATACTGTTAACGCTTAATATTCAATTAAGATATCAGGAAAAGAAAGGGCTGCTGTGGGCAGCCTTTTTCTTTTCTCTAAAAACGGGAGAAATATATGAGATTAGACAAATATTTAAAGGTGTCCAGACTTATAAAAAGGCGCACCATAGCAAATGAAGCCTGTGATGCCGGAAGGGTTTTGATAAACGGAAAGGTTGCAAAAGCTTCTGCAGATGTTAAGGTGGGCGACGTTATAGAAATAAACTTCGGCAACAAGGCAGTAAAAGCTGAGGTTACCAAAATTCTTGAAACAACCAGGAAGGACGAAGCTGCAGAATTGTTTCGATATTTGTAGAATAAAACTTGCATTAGAGATATAAAATGGTTATCATTATATTGACACATTAGGTCAATGTGTAATAACTGTTCTACAATTGTAGACAAGGGAGCAAGGTGAGGGAATGAGTAAAAAAGGAAGGAAAAAAAGAACGGGCTTACCGATAATTGCAGCGGTAGTTTTATTTGTTTTCGTCTTTTTTACTTATAAGGGCACTCAGCTGGAAAAAGAAAAGGAAACTCTTTTACAAGAGCAAAGCGAGCTGACGGAAGAGCTTGAGGATGAAAAAGAGCGCAAAGACAGGCTGCTTGATTTTGAAAAATATATGCAAACCCTTAATTATATAGAAGATATTGCAAGAGAAAAACTTGGACTTGTAAAGAAGGATGAAATCATTTACAAGATAAAAGAAAAAGAAGAATAGATGCGTGCGTTGGCGTGAGCCTGGAAGAACGCTGACCGGGAGCAACGGGGATAATGATAAAAGAAGTAAAAGATTATTGTGTTAAAAATGGATTATTGGCCGAAGGCGACAGAGTGCTTTTGGGACTTTCTGGTGGGGCAGACTCAGTCTGTCTTCTTCTCGTTCTTTTAGAACTTGCCAAGGAAATGAATCTTTCTATATTCCCGGTACATATTCATCATGAAATAAGAGGCGAAGAGGCCGACAGAGATCTGGATTTTTGCAGAAATCTTTGTGCGGAACACGATCTTTATCTTGTGGAGAAGCACTTTGATGTGAAGGGCATAGCTCAGGAAAAGGGAATGTCTTTGGAAGAGGCGGGCAGAATGATAAGATACCAGGAATTTAACCGTCTTGCCAGGGGCCTTTGCTGTAACAGGATCGCTGTTGCCCACCACAAGAACGACCAGGCGGAAACAGTACTCTTTCACTTTTTTAGGGGAAGTAAACTTAAAGGCCTTGCCGGAATAGAACCGAGAAGGGGAATGATAATAAGACCGCTTCTTTGTGTGAGCAGAAAAGAGATAGAAGAATACTTAAGAGAATCCGGACAGATATATTGTACGGATTCCACAAATCTTGAAGATGATTACACAAGAAACAAGATAAGACTTAACATATTGCCGGAAGCGGAGGAAATCTGTTCCGGAGCCACAGACCACATTGCAAGTGCAGCCGCTTATCTGCAAAAGGTGGAATCTTTTCTTGTTAAACTTACAGACAAGCTTTCTCAGGAAGCAGTAGAGATAAAACCGTCCGGAATACATTTAAAGATACATGCTATCAGGAAAGCGGACACTCTTATTGCCGAGAGGCTTATATATAAGCTTATATGCGATGCTGCCGGAGAAAAAAAAGATGTTACATCCCTGCACGTCAGACAGTGTATGGAGTTATGTGACAAGCAGACCGGTAAAGAAATAAACTTAATAAATGGGGCGATCGTTAGTAAAAGTTACGATTATCTTGTTTTTAAGAGAGCTCCGAAAGAGGAAAAAACGGAAGCTTTAGACAGACCTACTTTCAGCGTTTTTGACAATCTGAAGAAAAAACTGGATGAACTTAACAAAAGCGAGGAACCGGTTAATGATGAACCGGCTCTTAAGCCTTTTGAAATGTCAGTAACATCATTTCCATGCAGAGTTATGGGAATACCGGGTGTCGGAAGAATGACATTTGATCTTATAGAAGCGGTTCCCAATGCGGCATCATTTATTGAAGCCAATGGAGGAATACCGAAGAGCAGTTATACCAAGTGGTTTGATTACGATAAAATACAGGGGACGGTTTTGCTCAGACGGGGAGAGAAAGAAGATAATCTGGCACTTTATGCGGACGGAAAGGGAAAGAAACTTTTCGACGTGCTGGCAGATCTTAAGATTCCAAAGGAAGAACGTGAAACAATGACGGTATTGGTTTGCGACCATGACGTTTTGTGGATACCGGGTATGAGAGGCAGTGAAGCCTACCGTATTTCCGATAGGACTAAAAGAATATTAACAGTTACAATGTATGGAAAGTGAGGACATAAAAAATGAAAGAAGTTACAAAGGACACCATAAAGGTGCTGCTCTCTGAGGAGCAGATATTAAAAAGACTGGATGAGATTGCTGCTCAGATAAATAAAGAGTTTGAAGGTGAATCCGTTCACCTTGTATGTATTCTTAAGGGGAGCGTGTTTATTACATGCGAACTTGCCAGAAGGATCACTCTTCCTGTTACGATGGACTTTATGTCTGTTTCCAGTTACGGAAATGAGACCAAGTCTTCCGGAAGAGTTAAGATTTTAAAGGACCTTGATGAAAGCATCGAGGGAAGAAATGTTATTGTTGTTGAGGATATTATAGACTCCGGAAGGACGCTTGCTCATCTTTTACAGCTTTTGTCCCACAGAGAGCCTAAGAAACTTAAACTTTGCACTCTTCTTGACAAACCGGACAGAAGAGAAGTTGAAGTTAATGTAGACTATATAGGTTTTAAGATCCCGGATGCATTTGTTATAGGCTACGGCCTTGACTACATGCAGGAATTCAGAAATCTTCCTTATGTAGGCTATGTAGAATAAAAACTGAAAAAGAGGAAAAATTAGTGAAGCAATTTATTAAAAGATATGGAATCACGTTAATCATTGCTGTATGTGCTTTTGCTTTTATCTGGTTCTTTTCCCGTTTTTTGACCGGGACGGAAAATTACAGTTATGATGACTTCTTAAACGATCTTTCCAAAAAAAATGTTAAGGAAGTTGTTATTAATCAAAATGCAGAAGCACCGACAGGAAATGTTATAGTAACATTAAAAGATGACACCAAAAAAAAGTTTTATGTTGTTAATACGGAAAGAGCTTTTTGGGATGCACACGATAACGGAATAACACCCGCTGTATCGGATGTTTCAAAGCCGAATTGGTTTGTTACCGGCGTTCTCCCATACATTATAATGTTTTTTATAGTAATTATTCTTTCCGGAAGTGCTGAGAGACCGGGCGGCGAGCAAAATGCAAAAATGATGAATTTTGGCAAGAGTCGCGCTACGGTTATTATGCCGCAAGACGGAAAGTCCACTACTTTCGCAGATGTGGCCGGTGTTCAGGAAGAAAAGGAAGATCTTGAAGAAATAGTAGATTTCCTTTCTTCTCCTAAAAAGTATTTAAGCCTTGGCGCTAAAATACCAAAGGGTGTACTTCTTGTGGGCCCTCCGGGAACAGGTAAATCTCTTCTTGCAAAAGCTGTTGCAGGCGAAGCCGGCGTACCTTTCTTCTCCATTTCCGGTTCGGATTTTGTGGAGATGTTTGTAGGTGTGGGAGCTTCCAGAGTAAGAGACCTTTTCCTTGATGCCAAAAGAAACGCACCATGTATAGTTTTTATTGATGAAATTGATGCGGTTGCAAGACGCAGAGGTACAGGTATGGGTGGCGGCCACGATGAACGTGAGCAGACGCTCAACCAGCTTCTTGTGGAAATGGACGGATTTGCCGTAAACGAAGGAATCATAGTGCTTGCGGCGACAAACCGGGTAGATATATTGGACCCTGCAATTCTTCGTCCGGGACGTTTTGACAGAAAAGTTTATGTAAACAGACCGGATGCGGTGGGAAGAGAAGCAATTCTTAAGGTACACGCAAAGGATAAGCCTCTCGGTGATGATGTAGAGCTTAAGCATATTGCACAAATAACTACCGGATTTACCGGTGCGGACCTTGAGAATCT
>JAILFQ010000182.1 GCA_024697505.1 Lachnospiraceae bacterium | reverse complement strand
CTGAACTTGATTTGTCAGATATCGGTAAAGGAACTTATCCTTACTACATGTTAAAAGAAAGCGACGAACAACCAACTGTTATGCGAAAATGAAAGCTATGGGGTAAGTGGAAATATGCCCTTTTTTAAGTAAAACAAGTTTCAAGAATAAGCAAAGCAGAAAGAAGAGCGCGTGAAAAAATGATTTCTCATTTTTTCACACGCCCTTTATTTTTATGTATACTTTTTTACAAACTTGCAAGAACAGCTACCGCATTTGCCGAAATAAGCATTTCCAAATGTTCTTTAAGAAAAGCAAGTCTTGCATCTTCGCAGTTTTCTGTAAAACCAAACTCACAGGCAGTATTGTATATGCCTGCGTAGTACTCCGGATTTGAGCTGTTAAAACTTAAAACCATGTAGTACCTGTTTTCCTTTTTATCTTTCATAAGAAGACCGTTTCCCTTAAAAATCGGATTAACCATTTTGGAAAAACTAACTGCTGCTTCTAAATCCCTAAAAACTATTGTTTTAACTATTTTCTCGTCATTCTTCCTAGCTTTACTCTTTTTTAAAGTCTTTTTTTCTTCCTTAGGAAGAATTTGGCTTTCTTCTGCACTACTATCCTCTGAAGGCTCGTTAATGTTGACCTCTTTACAATCCACTCCAAGTCCGAAAACAGATTTAATGGATACATCCGTCTTTTTGGCCTCGTCATCTATTTCAGATGCGTCGTACTTAAGAAGCAGTTCAACTCCTCTTCCCTGTCCCGACTCTGTAATTTCTTTTATCTTAGAGTACATAGGGTTCCTCTTTTCAAGTTCATCTATGTTGTCTATTTTGGTAAAAATAAGTTCTATCTTACCCTGAGGCATTTGAGTTGCTTCTATGATAAGAGGGTGGTCCTCCATATCAAAATCAAGCTCATCCGTAGCTTTTTCTATAAGTTCACTAAACAAGGCTTTCACTTTATCGGATTGGTCTCCAAGTTCGTAAATCTCGAGGTTGCGCTTATCCATGTCTTCTCGATCAAGTATACACTTTATTTGATTTTCGTTAAGTTTCTGTAAAATCATACGCTTACCTCCTTGTTTTTAGTACAGACAAGTATAATAGTTTTATCCTTCAAAGTCAATAAAATCGAATTTCATAAGTGTGTCAATATTGTGCCCTGCCTTGTAAAATCTGCACAATTTCAGGCTTCTATTTTCTATCCGGACTTACGCTGTCGGCTTATTCCAAACAGCAGCTGCCGGTTTTATAATTTATTTATCAAAGCCGAATTAAAAAACGCTGTAAGCGGAGAAAGGAGGTTTATTATTTCCGGAATAAAAGAACGGTATACTTTTTTGAAATGCCTGCACAAGGGTGAATGTGCAACAGTATGGCTTGCAGAAAACAAAAATCTTTTGGCAAAGCGTATAATAAAAGTCATCTCCCGCAGGCATCCTCATTATTCTTTTCTTATCAAGGAGGCAAAAACACTACAACAATTTCACCATCCCGCTATTCCTTTGGTTTATGACGTTTTTGACGACGAAGAAAACTCATACCTTATTGAGGAATATATTGAAGGCGAAACTCTCAAGCAGTATCTTCTAAAGCGTAAACGCTTATCTGCAGAAAAGCTCCTTGAATATTCCATACAACTGTGCGAAATACTTTGTTATATCCACGCACCCGACCGTCGAGTCTTTCATTTGGACATTAAGCCTGAAAACATCCTTATTTCCGCAGGGATGCTCAAGCTTGTGGATTTTGGCAGCTCTGTCTCCGGTTTACTCTCCGGAACAAAAGCAGATGTTATTTTCTCCAACGTGGCTTATTCTTCCTACGAAATGTTAAAATGCGGTAATATCTCCGTCTATTCCGATCTCTTCTCCTTCGGAAAAGTGGTAAAACGCATGGCAACATATTCAGATGAATACCCAAAGGAAATTAAAGACATATATGAGCGCTGTCTTTTGGGAGAAAACGGTGGGTTCGAATCCGCAGACGAGGTACTTCTCGCACTATCCAAAATTGATATTAAACGAGAGAGAAAAACCGAAAAAGAAAGCTGGTTTTGCGTAACGGGTCTCACATCCCCTTACGAAAGTACAGACATCGCAGTAAAACTGGCCTCTTATCTTAAAAACCGGAAAAAGAAAAAAGTTCTTCTTATAGACTGTAACCCTGCTCATCCATGGGATTACAATCTTCCGGAAGAAGAAAAGGGCTTTGTGTTAGAGTTTAACGGTATATACGTGGCCAGACATACTTCCGCAGAACAGGCTTACGGTTGGAAAGGCAGAGGATACAGCTTTGTTATTTGCGATTTTGGGAATATAAAACCTTTGCTTTGCAATATCCCCTTTGAAAGCTGCCTGCTTTGCGGTCTGCTTTCTTACGCAACTGCGGGGCTTTGGAAAGAAACATTAAGAAGTCTGTCCGTAAGGGCCAAAACCTCCGGTATTATTACAGGCGGAGACCTGAATCCGGCAGAAGAGCTCAACGGAATATGTAATCTTTACAAGGCAAGTA
>JAILFQ010000214.1 GCA_024697505.1 Lachnospiraceae bacterium | reverse complement strand
TAAAAACTTTCAGAATAAATAATCTCAAGTCCTTCTGTATCCAGCTCTCTCAGAACTCCAAACAAATGAGAGGATATGTCTTTGTCTTCCTCGGGAGAGCCAAGAGAAAATACCTTTTTACAATTGTATCTGCCTTTGTTTTCTTCCTCACAAAGGACTGCGGTTTTATTGCCCGCCGCTTCGCTCTCAGCTGCAAGAACGTTAATTTTTTCTATAACTCTATCCTTGTCCCCTTCAACAATAAATATCTTTCCTTTCGGGGCATAGTGACGATACTTCATTCCGGGTGCCTTTGCCACCACAGACTCCTGCGGTTTTGTTGCAAGTACCGCTTGGTCGTAATCCACGCTTCTGACAACTGCCTCAAAATCTTCCTTTGTAATATAGCCGGGACGAAGTATCATAGGCTTTTCTCCGGAAAGATCTATAATTGAAGATTCCAGGCCTATATCGCAAGAACCGCCGTCTATTATCATATCTATTCTGCCGGAAAGATCTTCTATTACATGGTCTGCAGTAGTAGGGCTTGGTCTTCCGGATATATTGGCACTCGGTGCGGCAATATAAACACCGGACTGTCTTATAAGGCTTGCGGCAATTTCATCGGAAGGCATTCTTATTGCCACGGTTGAAAGCCCGCCTGTTGTTGCAAAAGGAACAACGTCGCTTTTTTTAAGGATCATTGTCATTGGTCCCGGCCAAAACCTGTCTGCCAGTTTGTAGGCAAGCTCCGGAATATCCACTGCCAATACCTTTAAAGCATCAATGTCTGCAATGTGCACTATCAAAGGGTTATCCGAAGGTCTTCCCTTTGCTGCATAAATCTTTGCGGAAGCATTTGCATCCAGTCCATCTCCACCAAGTCCGTAAACGGTCTCTGTAGGAAAGGCCACAAGTCCGCCTTCCTTTAGGAGCTTGCATGCTTCTTCAAGATCTGACTTTTTAATGTTGTTTCTGTCTATCTTTACTACTTTTGTTTCCATTTTCTTTTTTCACCTTTTATTGAATAAGGTAAGAAACAAGCGGCCAAACATCGTCTGTTTCCATGCCGAGACGCCAGGCTGCAATTCCCTCGCAACCTGCAGAGCCAACAGCCCTGAGTTTCTCTTCGATAGATTTTATATCCTCTATCCATATTTTGCAACAATTACCGCCCTGGATATATTCAACATAATACTGGCCGGTTTCTTCATCCCAGTTCTTCTTTGCTTCTATGGTCTTTAAGTAATCTTCTGTTTTAGCCATCGTAAGCACGATTGAAGATAATGTACCGTCCTCTGCTTCTCTCCATACTCTGGTGTAAAAAGGAATTCCTATAACAGCTCTCTTTGCCTCCACTTTAGAGAGTGTAAGAGAAATGGCATCATTAACAAATCCTATGGAAGCGACGGAGCCCGCCTCTGTAGAACCGGCCCAGTGCTCATCATAAGCCATTATAATGATATAATCCACATACAGCCCCTGTTCCTCTACACCGTAATAGGAGTTGTAATTGTAGGGAACATTGTTGTCTACCGAAAGGATTATTCCGTATTTTCTTGTCTCTACAGAAAGTTCTTTTATAAACTCAACAAAATCTTCTCCGGAGGTTTGTGGGATAGATTCAAAGTCCACATTTATTCCGTCAAACCCATGCTGAAGGGCTTCCGAAACAAGGTTGTTTATAAGGTTTTCCCTTGCTTCGGTGGAAGCAAGCACTTCCGAAATAGGAACACCTGTAGCAAAATTGTCCACAAGAGCCCACACACTAAGCCCCATCTTGTGGGCTTCCTCTATATAATCATCATCAAGCTTTGATATTATGTTTCCATCAGTGTCCGAGACTCTGTACCAGGTAGGAGAAATAACATTAAGTCCCTCCGCTCCGGATACAAGTGCGGAAAGCTTTGCATTGTCTTCTTCCCTGGTTACCTGATGCCAACCAAGTCTTACCTTTTCTCCAAGCTCGAAAAACTTCCCTTCAACTTCCTTATACTCACTTTCAGAAGTCTTATACTCGGATTCCCCAAGAAATTTTCTCTGCACATAGCCGTAAACACCATCATTAGACATAACATAGAGGAAATTTC
>JAILFQ010000193.1 GCA_024697505.1 Lachnospiraceae bacterium | reverse complement strand
TATTGTAACCTTATCTCCGCTTTCAGCCTTAGCCATAACCTCAGCTATTTTGTTATTATTGCAAACCTGCCAGGGAGAGGCTTTTTTGTAGTCTTCTTCGGAAACAAAGTCAGTTTTCGGCTCTATTGTTTCCACCACAATTTCCCCGGGTATAAAAGTTATATCCTCAGAATTTCCGACGTTTTCCCCGTTTCCCGTTTTTTCTTTTCCGCAAGCCGCAAACAACATGCAGGCAGCCAGTAAAAGCACAGGTATGAGATTTTTCTTTGTTTTGTTTTTTCCCACCATAAGCATTTTCTCCGGGTAAACTTTTTTAAATCTTCTTCTTATATTTATTTTACACCAATAACGCATAAAATCAAAGTAGCGGAAGTCTCATTTATTTAACCCGGTAAGAACTTATGCTCCAACCGGCCAAACAAATGATACTTCCGCCAAATAATCCGGATCTTTATTTAATTCTTGGCAAATTCCGTAAGTTCAAGTCCCTTGTTTCTTTCAAGCACCGTACGGATACTCCATTCGTGAGTAAAAAGAAGAAGCGGTCTGTCTTTTAAGTCCTTAACCTTCTTGGTATCTGAAGTTACGTTAAGGGAAGATACATCCGTCTTTGGATCTGCAACCCATCTTATATATTCATAAGGAAGCTGATCCATTCTTATTTCCACGCCGTATTCAGACTCAAGTCTGAACTTAAGGACATCAAACTGAAGCACTCCCACAACACCAACTATTATTTCTTCCATACCGGTATTGTATTCCTGGAAGATCTGAATTGCACCTTCCTGAGCAATCTGGTTAACACCCTTTAAGAACTGCTTACGTTTCATGGTATCCACCTGACGTATCTTTGCAAAATGCTCAGGCGCAAAGGTAGGAATACCTTCAAAAGCAAACTTCTTGTCTGCGGAGCAAAGAGTATCTCCTATGGAAAAGATGCCCGGGTCGAAAACACCTATAATGTCTCCGGCGTAAGCTTCTTCGATTATCTTTCTTTCCTGAGCCATAAGCTGCTGCGGCTGGGTAAGTCTTACCTTTTTACCGCCCTGCACATGGTTAACTTCCATGCCCGCCTCAAACTTACCGGAACAGATTCTCATAAAGGCAATCCTGTCTCTGTGAGCTTTGTTCATATTGGCCTGTATCTTAAATACAAAAGCTGAAAAATCGTTGCTTACAGGATCTATAACCCCGATATCCGCTGTTCTGGAAAGTGGAGCTGTGGTCATTTTAAGGAAGTGGGAAAGGAAAGTTTCAACACCAAAGTTTGTAAGTGCGGAACCAAAGAATACAGGTGTAAGTATTCCCCCTCTGACTTCTTCCATATCAAATTCTGTGCCGGCACCGCCAAGAAGCTCAAGCTCATCATTAAGACGGGACTTGTTATCCCAGCCTATTATCTCGTCAAGCTTAGGATCGTTGAGGTCAAGGTCCACCTCTTCAACTTCTGTCTGTCCGCTGTTTGCCGCATAGAATCTGGCAATCTTCTTTGTCTGTCTGTCGTAGACGCCCTTAAAGTTCTTTCCGGAACCGATAGGCCAGTTTATAGGACAGGTATGTATGCCAAGTACATTTTCTATTTCGTCGAGAAGTTCAAAGGTATCTCTTGCTTCTCTGTCCATTTTGTTAATGAAGGTAAAAATAGGAATGTGTCTCATAACACAAACCTTAAAGAGCTTAATTGTCTGTGCCTCTACACCCTTGGAGCCGTCTATTACCATTACTGCGGAGTCTGCTGCCATAAGAGTACGGTAGGTATCCTCAGAGAAGTCCTGGTGGCCCGGTGTATCCAAAATATTTATGCAATATCCGTTGTAGTTAAACTGCATTACAGAAGAAGTAACGGAAATACCTCTCTGCTTCTCAATCTCCATCCAGTCGGAAACGGCATGTCTTGCCGTCTTTCTGGCTTTTACGGAACCTGCAAGATTAATTGCGCCTCCATAAAGCAAAAGTTTTTCCGTAAGAGTCGTCTTACCGGCATCCGGGTGGGAAATTATCGCAAATGTTCTTCTTTTATTAATTTCGTTATCGTACATATCTCTTTCCTTTTAAAAAAAATAAGGGTAAATTTGTCACCAAACAACTATACCGCATATTTCCAAATGATTCAAGGAGATTTATAAAAGGGACCGGTTATTTTGTAACCTGTCCCTCAGTAAACATCATTTATCTCTGTTTTCTTTTGATCTCTTAAAAATCCGCTCTTATTCTGGATATAACGCTAAGACCTGCAGCCTTTTCTTCAAACTCGCCTTCCGTAATCTCTCCGGTAAGGAATGCATACTCGCCTTCTACCGCTTCTCCCGTGGTAAGTACAACCGGAGTTAACGCACTAAAAAGCTTTTTGGCTGTTTCTTTTTCCTTCTCCGGTACTCTTACAAAGAAGTTGTTCTTTGCCTGTAATACATTAAGAAGTTCCAGTTTATGGCCGCTCCAGATTGTAATAATGTTCTTTCCTTTATGCTTTATTGCATCTATTACATCGGAAACAACTGCGCTGGC
>JAILFQ010000170.1 GCA_024697505.1 Lachnospiraceae bacterium | reverse complement strand
AAATACGATGAGATTGCAAAAGCTATTCTTGAACGCCTGGACAGAGGAGTGACCAAGCTTGACGCAACCGGAATGTATTCCGGAGCGGAAAGAAAGGTGCTTTACTGCGTTGTTTCCAAAAAACAGATGGTTGAAGTAACGGATATTGTTTATTCCATAGATCCTAAAGCTTTTGTTATTATAAGCGATGTAAGAGAAGTCAGAGGCGAAGGTTTTATAGAATATACTCCTCCTGCCGAAAAGCAATAAATGGAAATATTTACCGGTATATACATATTACCCAAAGTATACCCCTTATAAATGTGCAAAATATCCAAATGGGGGCATTATGGAAACTGAATACAAGAGGGCTGGTGTCCGTGGTTGGACATTTTCACTAAAAACTTACAATTTGATTTGTTTATTTACAACATAGTAATTTCCCTTAGTTCGGTGTACTATAAGACTTGAGCGCAGGTGCGTTCATATGTTGGGAAGCATATAGACAATTTAGGAGGATTGAAAATGGCCGGTTTAAGATTAGTAAACATTAACAAGACATACCCAAACGGTTTTGTAGCAGTTAAAAACTTCAACCTTGATATTAAAGATAAGGAATTCATGATCTTCGTTGGTCCTTCCGGATGCGGTAAGTCAACAACACTTCGTATGATAGCAGGTCTTGAGGAAATCACAGAAGGTGAACTCTGGATCGGCGACAAACTTATGAATGATGTAGAGCCTAAGGACAGAGATATCGCAATGGTATTCCAGAACTACGCTCTTTATCCACATATGTCAGTTTATGATAACATGGCATTCGGTCTTAAGCTTAGAAAGACACCAAAGGATGAGATAGACAGACTCGTTCACGAGGCAGCAAGAATCCTTGGTATCGAAGCTCTTCTCGATCGTAAGCCAAAGGCTCTTTCCGGTGGTCAGAGACAGCGTGTTGCCATGGGACGTGCAATTGTTCGTAACCCTAAGGTATTCCTTATGGACGAGCCTCTTTCAAACCTCGATGCAAAGCTTCGTGTACAGATGAGAATTGAGATCTCCAAGCTTCACCAGAAGCTCCAGACAACAATCATCTACGTTACACATGACCAGACAGAGGCTATGACACTCGGTACAAGAATCATCGTTATGAAGGATGGTCTTATCCAGCAGGTAGATACACCTCAGAATCTTTACGATAAGCCTACAAACCTCTTCGTAGCAGGATTCATGGGATCACCTCAGATGAACTTCATCGATTGTACTGTTGTTAAGGAAGGCAACGATGTTGCTCTTACATTTGACGAAACAGAACTTAAGATCAAGCTTCCTGAAGCAAGAGCTAAGGCTCTTCTTGATGGCAACTATGTTGGCAAGAAGGTTGTTCTTGGTATTCGTCCTGAGGATGTTAAGGATGAGCAGATGTTCATCTCCACAACACCGGATTCCACATTTGATGCAACAGTCAGAGTTTACGAATTACTTGGTGCTGAAGTATTCCTTTACTTCACACTTGCTGATAAGATTGATATTACTGCAAGAGTTAACCCTCGTACAACAGCAAGACCGGGAGATACAGTTCCGATCGCATTCGATCTTACGAAGATTCATATCTTTGATAAGGAGACAGAGCAGGTTATTACTCACTAATAATAGCGGATTATTGGGGCGGTCCTTTAAGGGCTGCCCTTTTTTTAATAAGAAATTCATTATATTTTTATTGATTAGCGGGATAGAAATAGGTATTATGCAATTGTATTTTTTACGACCATAATCACAGAAAGGGATTAATATGCTTGTTTTAAAGGATATAAAAAAGACATATGAAGCCGGGGATACCGATGTAGAGGCTCTTAAGGGAGTCACCATTACTTTTAGAGATAACGAGTTTGTCTCCATACTCGGCCAGTCGGGATGTGGTAAGACCACTCTCCTTAATATTGTAGGCGGCTTGGATCAGTACACCAGCGGAGACCTTATAATCAACGGAAAATCCACAAAACAGTTTAAAGACAGAGATTGGGATACATACAGAAATCATTCCATAGGCTTTGTTTTCCAGAGTTATAACCTTATCCCTCACCAGACGGTGCTTTCCAATGTTGAACTTGCACTTACCCTGTCCGGTGTTTCAAAAGCGGAGAGAAGAGCAAGGGCAATAGAAGCTCTTAAAAAGGTTGGTCTTGAAGATCAGATACATAAAAAGCCTAACCAGATGTCCGGTGGACAGATGCAAAGAGTTGCGATCGCAAGAGCTCTTGTAAACGACCCGGAGATCCTTCTTGCGGATGAACCTACCGGTGCGTTGGACTCTCAGACAAGTGTTCAGATAATGGAAATACTTAAAGAGATTGCAAAAGACAGGCTTATAATAATGGTTACTCACAATCCGGAACTTGCAGATAAGTATTCTACAAGAATTGTAAGACTTTTGGATGGTGTTGTTACGGATGATACAAGACCTTACGAACCGGGAGATGTGGAAAAGTTAAAGCCGGAGACCGGTAAGAAGCAGAAAAAGCCTTCAATGTCTTTCCTTACCGCTTTATCATTAAGTCTTAACAACCTTATGACAAAGAAAGGCAGAACCTTTATGACGGCCTTTGCGGGAAGCATAGGTATTATAGGTATTGCTCTTATCCTTTCTCTTTCAGACGGTTTTCAGAATTATATAGGTAAGGTGCAGGAAGATACCCTTTCCAATTACCCGATAACAATAGAGGCGGAAAGCACAGATATGGGTGCTATGCTCTCCAATCTTGCCGGCGAAAGCGGAGACGATGCCGCAAGCTTTGAAGACGAATATGTAAGACCTCTTGAAATAATGACAAAGATGTACAATTCCATGGTTACTCAGACAACAAAGAATAACCTGGAAGAGTTTAAGAAGTTTTTGGACAGCGATGAAAGCGGTGTTAAAGAACTTGCAACCGCTATCCAGTATACATACGATGTTGCTCCTAAGATTTACGGAACAGACCTTAACGGAAAGAGTTTAAGAGTAAACCCAAGTACTGTTTTGGATGCAATGGGAATGGGCAACATGTCAAATATGTATTCCACATTTTCTTCCATGAGTATGATGGGGACTGCAACGGAAATGGATGTTTTTGAGGAGATAATAGATAACAGAGAACTTCTTGAGTCCCAGTATGATGTTGTAGCAGGTAAATGGCCTTCTTCAAAGGATGAACTTATTCTTGTGGTTACGGAAAAGAACAGAATAATGGATACCGCTCTTTATACTCTCGGTCTTAAAGACCAGAGCAAACTGGAGAACTTCCTTAAGAGCGAGGCAATAGAAGAAGACTCCAAGAGATTTTACACCTACGAGGAACTCCTTAATTTAAGATACAAGCTTATTCTTGATACAGACTATTACGAATATGATGAGAGCACAGGCGCATACAAGTTCCGCGGAGATGACGAAGCTTATATGGACGGGATCTTAAATGATGCTCTTGAACTTAAGGTTGTTGGTATTGTAAGGCCAAAGCAGGGAGCTTCCGCAACCGCTATAAGCGGAACAGTAGGTTACACAAAGGAACTTACGGAATATGTTATAGCGGAAACCCTTAAACAGGACCTTGTTATAAAGCAGCTTGCGGATCCGGAAACAGATGCTGTGACCGGAAAGCCTTTTGCAGATTCCGAAGGTGCGGAAAAGGCAAAGGAAAACGCCTTTGATATGTCTACCCTTTCACCGGAACAGCAGGCTTATCTTGCAACACTTTCCGAGGAAGAGTTGAATGCTTTGATGGAGAGCTATGCAGCCAATGCCGTATCTGTTGCAACCTACGAGTCCAATTTGGAACTCCTCGGTGTTGCGGATATGAATAAGCCTGTATCCATAAGCATTTATCCGAAAGACTTTGAGTCCAAGGATCAGATTGCGGACATAATCAAAGAATATAACGAAAGAGTAACAGCAGAAGGAAATGAGTCCTACAAGATAAGCTACACGGACTTTATCGGACTTATGATGTCCTCAATAAGTACAATAATCAACGCAATAACATATGTGCTTATAGCCTTTGTTGCAATTTCTCTTGTGGTTTCCTCAATAATGATAGGAATTATAACTTACATTTCGGTTCTCGAAAGAACAAAGGAAATCGGTATTTTACGAAGTATAGGAGCTTCAAAGAAGGATGTTTCCAGAGTGTTTACCGCAGAAACTCTTATAGAAGGCTTTGTTTCCGGTGCCCTTGGTGTTGGAATAACA
>JAILFQ010000131.1 GCA_024697505.1 Lachnospiraceae bacterium | reverse complement strand
CAAGACCCGTAATCTTTTTATAACTTTTATTGTTGGCTTTTCTTAAAACCTCTTCTACATCAACTCTTATTACATCGTCTTTAACAAGAGCCTCCAAAGTAGATGCGGCAATATTCAGTTTGCCGGTAACTATGGATTTATCCATCTGCTGCTGTGTAAGAAGTTCCTCAAGAAGTCTTACTTTTCCGAGTGCGTGCTTCTTTTCGTAAGTTTCAATGAGAATTTTTGTCTCTTCCTCATTTTTATTCAAAACAACGGTCTTTTTTTCTACCGGCTTTACCGTCTTTTTTACATTTAGTACGGTTCTTAAAGCATCATTCATTGTTCCGCCGAACATTTCACGCATTTTTGCGGCAAGAGCTATCATTCTTGAGGAAACAGGCAGAGCTTTCTCGTTTAGGCGCAGTACGTCCTTTATTTTTGAAGGATCTATTTTAGGTTTATCTGAAAGATCCACAACAAAACCTTCAAGTTCTCTTTTGCCTTTTCCAAAAGGAATGACCACAGCGCTTCCAATTTTAATTCCTTCTTCAAGTTCCGTAGGAATATGATACTGAAAGCTTCTGTCCAAATTTTCATGTGAAATGTCTACAATGATATCTGCGTACATAATTCAGTTCCCGTTTATTTCTTCTAAAACTTCTTTAATGAGTATTCTTTCATCCATAGGATATTTTACGCCTTTTATTTCCTGATAATCCTCATGTCCTTTTCCCGCAAGGACTATTATGTCTCTTGGCCTTGCATTCTCCAGACAGAACTTTATAGCCTGCTTTCTGTCAGGAATCGTTACATACTTACCGTCTTTCTTCTTAACCCCTGTAAGAATATCGTTAATAATATCGAGGGGTTCTTCAAAACGAGGATTATCGCTGGTAACAACCGTAAGATCTGCATATTCGGAAGAAATTTCTCCCATTTCATAACGTCTTTCTTTGGATCTGTTACCGCCACAGCCAAATAAGCAGATAAGTCTTCCCGGGTCGTACTCTCTTAATGTAATCAATAAACTCTTAAGACTCATTGCGTTATGGGCATAATCTATCATTAATGTGTATTTGTCGGAAACACTTACGCTTTCAAGCCGGCCTTTAACCTTAACGTCCTTAAGTGCCTTCTTTATAACATCTTCTTTAAGGTCAAAATGACTCAAAAGTGCTGCCGCGGTAAGAGAATTGTAAACCGTAAATGTACCCGGAATATTAACTTTAAGTTCTGTATTCAACTTACCTTTAATTTTATATTCCACGGACATTTTTCCGCCTTCAAATTCGTGCTTTATATCGTAAGCGGTAAAATCTGCTTCTTTGTTAATTCCAAAAGTTTCCACTTTACAAGTATGTCCCTTTAATATGCTTTCAACGTGAGCATCGTCCGCATTAAATATTCCGATTTTACACTGTTTGAACAAAAGGCTCTTGCAGTATGTATATTCTTCAAAATCCTTATGTTCATTCTTCCCTATATGGTCAGGTTCCAGATTTGTAAAGATTCCATAGTCAAAATTTATTCCCGCAACTCTGTCCTGCTTAAGCCCCTGGGATGAAACTTCCATAACAACACATTTGCACCCCGCAAGAACCATGTCGTTAAAATACTTTTGTACAAGATAAGGTTCCGGAGTTGTATTATTTGAAGGTATGCTAACATCCGCATAAAGAGTTTCGATAGTACCTATCAATCCTGTTTTAATCCCCGCAAGTTCAAGAGCATTCCTTATCATATATGTAGTTGTGGTTTTGCCCTTTGTTCCTGTGATCCCGATTGTGATAAGTTTTTCGGCAGGATAAGAAAAATAGGCACAGCTCATAAGCGCAAGCGCCTTTCTTGTATTTTCAACCTGTATAAGGGTTGTTCCTTCAGGCACATCCACTTTCCTTTCGCATATTATTGCTCCTGCGCCTAAGCGGGCAGCTTCCGCGGCAAAATCGTGCCCGTCAAATGATGCCCCGCCTATGCATACAAAAACGCATGCAGGCTTTATTTTTCTGGAATCGGTTACAATATCACAAATATCTGTTTCTATATTTCCCTGTATCAATTCATACTCTATATTTTCAAGTAAGTCTTTAAGTTTCATACTCTCCTCCAAAAAGTAAAGGGGATACTGTCCGTACCCCCGTAAAAAGCTTATCCAAGAAGTCGTTTATAAAGGTTTTCATATTTAACAGCCGAACCGGCCCACGAAAAGTCCTTTTCCATTGTACGATCAACTATCTTGTTCCATTCACGCTTTTTATTATAAAAGATGTTCTTAGCGTATCTGACTGTCCAGAGCATTTCGTGTGCATTATAGTTGCAAAAGCCAAAACCAGTTCCGGAACTTTCATACTCATTATATGGATCTACAGTATCTGCAAGCCCACCGGTCTGTCTTACGATCGGCACTGTTCCGTATCTCATGCTCATTAACTGACTAAGGCCGCAAGGTTCGAACAGTGAAGGCATAAGAAACGCATCGCAGGAAGCATATATCTTATGAGCTCGCTCATTGTTGTAATAAATGCTTGCAGAAACCCTTCCGTTATACTTCCATTCATAGTGCCTGAACATGTTCTCGTATCTTGCTTCTCCGGTCCCGAGAATTACAAACTGCATATCTTCGCTGCATAATTCATCCATAACACAGTCAACAAGATCTAAGCCTTTCTGGTCCGTAAGTCTGGAAACAAGTCCGACCATGAAACGTTTTTCATCTACTTCAAGACCGAGTTCTTTTTGAAGTTCTTTCTTGTTTTTGGACTTTTCTTTTCTGAAAGTTGCTCTGTTAAAATGATGTTTGATATACGGATCCGTTTCCGGATCATAAACCTTATAATCTATGCCGTTAATTATACCACCGAGATAGCCGTTTCTTGCTCTCATAAGGCCATCAAGACCTTCACCGTAAAAGCTCATCTGTATTTCTGTGGCATAGGTTTCTGAAACCGTTGTAACATAATCGGCATATTCTATTCCGCCCTTAAGAAGATTAGCATTACCATATGCCTCAAGCTTATCAGCCGTAAAATAATAATCAGGAAGACCTGTAATATCTTTTACAGTATCTTTATCCCAGACACCCTGAAATTTAAGGTTATGAATAGTCATTATGGACTTAATGCCACGGTAATATTCACTTTTCTGGAATGTATCCCCGTCTTTTAAATATACGGGAATAAGTGCTGTCTGCCAGTCGTTGCAATGAATAAGATCAGGTCTGTAATCCAAAAGCGGTAACGCAGAAAGAACCGCACGACAAAAAAATGAGAATTTTTCTATATCCCATCTTACATCGCCGTAAGGCTTATCTCCATTAAAATAATACTCATTATCTATCAGATAAAAATGAACACCGTCTATTACACTTTCGAGAATGCCCACATATTGTCTTCTCCACGCAAGATCAATATAAAAGCTTGTTATAAAATGCATATCCTTCTTGTATTTTTCCGGAATAGCCATATAATTCGGAAGAATAACACGAACATCATACTGATCTTTGTCTATGTATTTAGGAAGTTCTCCTGCTACATCCGCAAGTCCGCCCGTCTTAATAAAAGGTACGCATTCTGAGGTTGCCAATAAAATATTCTTCAAATTAATTTCCTTCTTTCGCTCTTATGACCTCACTAAAAATTATACCAAAGTAGACATTTTATGTCAAAATTATCGATAGTCTTTTAATTCATTTGCAAGCCTCTTCATCTCACCTGCGTTAGCTCTTACGGCGTCTGTAATTTCAACTCCTCCAAGCAATCTTGCAAGTTCTTCAAGGCTTTCATTTTCATCTGCCATCCTTATATCTGTTCTGGTAATATTATCTTTTGCGGTTTTTTCTATTACGAAATGAGTATCTGCCATGGCTGCGATCTGGGCC
>JAILFQ010000176.1 GCA_024697505.1 Lachnospiraceae bacterium | reverse complement strand
TAATGATACTGCAGGAGGTATCCAGGCAGTATTCTTAAGTCCAAGCATGCTCTGCTCTGTCAGGGCTTCCTTAATATTTGTATACAATGGTGTAATGATTATAAAACCGATACAAATAAGGATTATGTACCTGAATATGAGTTCCAGAGCACTCATTGTCTTTTTCTTTACGGTATATTTGCTTATTCTCTTTGCAAGTTCTACTCTATCATCGCTGTTTTTCTTAGTTGTCATAATAGAACACCACCTTTGATACGATGAACGTGCAAAGCAACGTCACGCCTACACTGACCACAAAGTAAATACCACTCATTGCAGCACCGAGTCCGTATTTGGCATTTGTGAATGTTGTTGTATTTATAACTGTTGAAATCTCTGCTGCCGCAAAAGTATCGGCAATACTGTAGACCATACATACAAGGATCATCGGAGAGATCATTGGAAGTGTGATCTTGCAGAAACATTCAAACTTTGAACATCCCTCAAGTTTTGCAACTTCATAAAGGGAAGGATTGATTCCCTGAAGTCCCGCAAGGAAAATAAGTATCTGAACACCGGCTTTTGTAATAACCTCAAAAATGTTTGCTACAGCTTCAAGGATGAAATTGAGTGCTTCCTGCGGAATACCACTGTTCATGAGTATGTCTATAAGGAAATCCGCACTCACAAACTTTTGAGATTCCTGGGCCGCAATATTCATGGTTTTCAGCTCTACATCCGTAATTCCCGTAGCAAGAATGATAGGGATGAAGAAAATAACCCTGAAAAAACCTCTGCCCTTGTACTTACCGTTCAGCATCATTGCAATAAACAAAGATACAAAAATCTGTATAGGCACATTACTTGCAAAATCCTTAAGAGCCTGTAAAAGGTAGGTATTAAAATTCGGGTCTACGGTAAGAGCATATTTAAAATTCTCTATGCCCTTGTATACATAATCGAAGCCGCCGAATTTAAGTGTCATTTCAAAGAAGGAGTAATAAAAGGTTTTAACTACCGGCACAAGGAAAAAGAAAATAACGCCGAATATCCAAGGAAGCAGGAAGATAAATCCCCACAACTCTTTCTTTTTTGTGTAGCTCATTTGGTTGTAGCCGTGCTTTTTCTTTGTTCTGCCATCCGGCTGAACTGCTTCCGCAATCGGCTCATTAACCGTTTTTTCTTTATTCTTATCTCCCACTCTTATCACCTCCCTGCCTTTGTTTTAATTGTATAAGACTTGGCGGAAATGGTTACACCATCATATTTAACCGCTTCATCCGTATAGTTTACATAAAAGACCGTTCCGTTGCTCCAGGTTGTCTTTGCAACCTTGCCATCACTTGTTAAAAGCTCATGGTCTGTGATATATGCTCCCTTTATGTCTTCATAAAACTCTGAATATTCCTTATAAAGACCCTCAACGGTTTCGGCAAGTTTATCGTATTCCGCAAGGAAGACATCATCTGCCTCAGTCTTTTCAAGAACGGATGCGCTCTCACCTATAAATCTGAACTTAGGCGCTGCTCCATACTCCATTGTCTTTAAAAGTTCCTCTTCCATATTGTAGGAATTGGTATTAAGAACTTCTGTTGAGTATGTTACATTACCTGAAAGCACCATCTGGATAAACGGTACATATGTATCCATTACCTTAAGATTTAATCCGTCTGAAGGTAAGTCTGCTATGTAATCAACATCTTTCCATGCAAGAGAAAGAGGATTTGAAAGCATAAGGCTGTAATTCTCGCTAAGTTTATCAAGAGCCTCCGTGTAAAGCGGTAAAGCGCTTGTTATGGAAAGATTCTCATCCTTTTTATAGTTAGGCGAAATGAAAGTAAAGAAATCTTCACTTGCCAGATTTGAAACTCCAAGTTTGTTGTAAGACTTTGAGAACTTAGCTATATAGTCCTTAATGTAAGCAGGATTTACTATATAAGTAGGAAAATCGCTGTCTGTTAAGGCTGTCTGAGAAACAAGGGAGAAGTCGTAAATCTGAGCTATTTCTCCGCTTATTATAAAGACTCTTTCTTCTTTTGAAAGTCCTTTTTCGGTATTTGCAGTCTGTAACTGGAAGTTAGGATAAACCCTGGCATTTATGCTGTTAGCATACTCAAGGAACTTTTTAAACCCGCTCTTTCCTCCAAGTTTTGACTCAATACTTACTTTCTCGGCAGATCTCTGAAGCATACCACCGTTAGCCATACCGACATAATCAACAATTATATTTCCGATTCCTCTTTCATTCATATCTGAAAGAATCTCGGTTGCCGATTCAAAATCCGTGATCGTCGTTGTTCCGTTATACGGAATTCCAAGGAAGTACTTTGTTGCATCTATGCATCCGAGAAGCTCCACAAAAACAGGTGCTTCATCTTCGCTCTCACACTTTGCAAGGGCTCCGTTCTTTAACAACTGTTCCTTATACGCCTCTGCCATTCCGGCATAATTTGCCTTGTCTCCGGAAAGGAATTTATAACGGATCGTTATGTCTCCTGCATAATAGTCATCACCTGTTCTCTTAAGAGTATATTTAGTGGTGGCATCCGAATAGTTTGCAAGAGTCTGATCTTCCCTTATAGCAAAGCTTAAAGAAGCTCTGGAATAAGGTATATTATTAAAGGACTTTGGAATATATGCGGATAAGGTACATATTTCGGCACCTTCTTCTATAATTCCGAGAATTGCCGTATTCCCCTCTTTTATTCCGTAAACAGGTGCCGTCATATAGGCATTTGTTGTTGAATATGTTCCCGAAGTCTGAAGGACATCGCCGTTCCAGTATCTTGAAGTAAACTGGAATTCCTTGGTCTTCAGGTTATCGAAATAAAGAAGTGCTCCGCTTCCGTCCGGTATGAAAAGATATCCGTCATCGGAATTTGATGAAAGGAAGTAAGGAAGTACGCTTAATGACTTAATAGGGAAATCATCATTTGAGAGAATCTGTGCTGTGTCCACATGCACCATAAAATCATCCCCATCAAGGTAATAGTCTACAGCAAGTTCTATGTGCTGACGCTGTGGCATTTCATCAAGCTTGTCATGCTCTGCATTATCATACTCAAGGTCTTCGTAAGTATATCCGCATTCTTCATAAAAAAGCTTGTAAAGTGCGGTTGCGGAAAGGCCCGCAAGAGGGTTGTCCTTATTTGATGTTCTGGACCAGTCTCCGCTCTTCAACTGTCTGTACTGTTTCTTTAAGGTTTTAAGCTGCTTGTCATCAAGTTTGCTTATAATGAGTTCCTGCATACGTTCATCGGAAATGTATGCCGGGAAATCTTTGTAGGAAACCTTATCATTTGCTAGAACGTAGAGGATTCTTACGCCGTTGTCTATTTTTTCGTAAGAAACGTTTCCTTCCGTTGAAACACAATATGTGTAAGTGTCCATATTGGAAGTGGACGCATATATATTAGACTCTGTTCCCGTAAAATACGAAATGATTATATCGTTTTTAAGCGTTGAATCTGTAACAGCATCGTCAAAAACTCGGGTTTCTTTATATTCTCCGGTTTTTTTGTCTACCCACTTAACAGTGATTGTTTTAGGATTGATATAAAGCTCCGAATTATCACCGGAAGCAACCTTAACATAATCACTTCCCGTGTAGCTTACCGCTTCTCCCGGAGTCCTTTCCACGTACTTGTTAATTTCTGTCTTCTTGCCACATCCGCAAAGAAGGATTACGAAAGAAGCAAGTACAAGATATAAAATAGTTTTTTTCATCTTAAATGCTCCTTTCTTTTAAGTATAAATACGTAGTTCGTCGATTATTGTTCCGACATCGTTTATAAAGCCGCTTACCAAAGAAGCAAGAAGAACTGCAATAAAGATTACTATTGCCATTCCCACAGCGGAAAGAAGTACATCTCCCACACCCTTTGTAAATGAGAACTGGTGAATGGTTACTATGCCCACAAAAAGATAGAAAGCAAAAAGGAACCATCCTATTCCGTAAATAATTCTTATAATTCCGGTCTCCTCATATATGCATATCCTTGAAAGAAAGATGGTAATAGCATTGCATATCGTAAGAGGATATGTGGCATACATTGTAAACTTAAAGACATTTCTTAAGTTACCCTTACCGTCTATTAAGACGCCTACTGCCCAGTTTGCAAAAACAAAAATTATAAACGGGACAACAGAACTTGCAAGGATAAGCGGAACATTAATATTGTCTATATCATGTGTATTAACCAGGAAACCTTTGTATCTGATACCAAGAAGCATTACCCAGGCATAAAGCACAAGAAGTACAAATGCAAAACCCGTGCTTCCCGCATCTTCATACTTAACATCATCAAAAGCCTTGAACGGTGAACCCATCATGTACTTAGGCCATGTAACCGCGGTATACTTGATCTTTTTAAGAACCTCTACCCACTTCTTTCCTTCAAATACGCCCTTGGCAGCCAAACGTCTTAAAAAATACTTAAGTAATTTAATAAGAATAATTACCACAATAATGATTATAAGACTCTTACCAAGATTATCTTCAAGCCAGGCTTCTCTTACTCTTTCAAAGGCTGAAGACCAGCTCTTTCTTTCTCCTGTACGGGTAAAGCTTGCAAGAGCTTCTTCGTACTTGCCGGCTCTTAACTGGTATTTACCAAGACCCATGTTTGCCGCTATGGAAGAAGGGCTTATATCGTAAACCTGCTGCCAGTAGCTTGCGGCTGTTTCGTAGTCATACTTAGACTGATAGTAAAGCGCTGTATTTATAAGTTCTCCGTACTCCGTAGGCTTAAATACTTCTATGGAGTTTGTAACAAAATCCGCTACAAGGATCCTGTCGTTTAAAAACGTAATGTCTATAGGCGAGTTAAGCTGTCCTGTCTGCTTACCTGTTCCACCTACAATATAAAGAAGAATTCCATCCTGTCCGTATACAAAGACTCTGGACATTGTTGCATCAAGTGCGGCAAAACGGCCGTCATCAGAAGCTGCAATATTTGTAAGAGTTGATGTTGTTCCTCCGGCAGGCTTATAGTCTCCGGCAGGAGGTGCAATAAACTGATAAGATGTAAGAACATCATTACCTGCGGAGTTAAGCTTTCTGATAGGGTTTTTAACAGTATTGTCCCTAACCGTTGCATATATGTAACCTTCAGCATCCATTGTAATGTCCGAATAGTCCGTAGGAAGCCAAAGTGTCATCTGAGCTATCTGCTCTTCCGTAGAAATAGACCTCTTAAATCTTTCGAAGAAGGATGGTGTTACTTCATTTGCACCGATGAATCTTACATAATTTCCATCCGGATCCAACTGAATAATACCCTCATATACACTCTTTGCCTTAACATAAATTCTTCCGACGGAGTCCACACAAACCTTTGTAGGCTGGTACGTAATACCTGAAGCCACAAGACTTCCAACCTGTGGATCTTCAAGAATTCTAAGGCAGTTTCCGTTAATATCGAAATGAAGTATCTGTCCCTTTGCCTCTTCCGTAACGTAAATGTTATTATCTGCGGTAACATAAACACATTTTGGGGAAGAAATGGAAAGTTCTTCGCCCTTGTATGTATAAGTTGTTATTTCTCTTATTAAATTAAAATCATAATCCGTTATAACAACTTTTCCGGCCATGGCAATAAATACCATGCCGTTCTTGCAATAAACGTCTTCAAGAGTTGCCATTGTATCTATTCCAAGGTCTTCTCCTCTAACGCTTCTCTCCCACTCATAAGCATCCGGAGCAACTACCGCATTGTCCTGAATATCATAAGTGTAACTGTCTGCAAGAACTTCTTTGGTGTTGCCTCCAAGGCAGGTTAAAAATGTAACCGTGGCAAGGAGTACAGTAAAAATTTTCTTTTTCATCTTACTCCTCCTATTCTTTCATACCTGATGTAGCCATTGTATTAATAACATTGGTCTGCATAAGTAAGAATGTAATTGCCGGTATGGAAAATACAATAACAGATGCCGCGGAAAGAACGCCCGCTCTTGCAATACCAACAGTGGAACCGCTGGCAATCTGTCCTATCATATAGTTCAAACTCTTTAAGTTCTCTTTATAGATGTATTCATCTCCTGTTGCGCCCCAAAGGCTCTGGAAAATGAGAATGAAGGCGGTTACCCAGGCAGATTTTATAAGCGGAAGAACTATTTTAAGATGAATCTGAAACTGGTTTGCACCGTCTATTCTTGCTGCTTCCAAAAGGCTGTCCGGAATCTGTCCCATAAAGTTTTGCATGAGGTAAAGACCAAGTGTTGATGCAAAAGTAGGAACAATGATTGCAGCATATGAGTCTATAAAGTGAAGATTTGAAATTGTAATAAATACATGTATTGATGTAACCGATCCGTTAAACATAAGGGAATATACTATGAGTTTAGATATAAATCTTGAACCCGGGAAAGTATATTTTGCAAGCGGATAGGCACAAAATGATGCTATAAGGATATGTCCGAGAGATCCAAGGGCTACAACAAAAAGCGAGTTAAAGAGGTATCTTCCGAAAGGTACCAGTGTATTTGCAAATACACGGAAGAGGTCTTTAAAGTTGTCGAAGGTTGGATTCTTAGGAAGCAAAGTCGGCGGGAACTTAAAAAGTTCGTTGAGCGGTTTTAAGGAGTTTCCCACCATATAAACAACAGGAACAAAGAAAAGTGCTCCCATTACGGTAAGGAAAAGTCCCATTACCAGGTTACCGGCAAAGCTTCTTGAGCTCTCTCTTGCAGAGCTCTTCATATCCAGGTTACGCTTAAATATTTTTTTCATAAAAGCCTCCAAGAATAAAGTTTACTCTGCGTCAGGTTCCTACTTTTCTGAGTAGTTTCTGAACCAACAAGTTACTTACAACCATTATTACAAAAAGTATTACTGCTATTGCGGATGCACGTCCCATTTCCAGTCTTATAAAACCGTAATCGTTAAGATGGTTTACAATTGTATGGGATGCGTAGTTCGGGCTTGGGAATCCAACGAGGGAATCCATTACACCACCAACCGCAAGAGAACCGGTAATAGACATAACCGCACCGAAAAGAAGCTGTGGAGTCATGTTTGGAAGAGTTATAAACCATAACTCCTGCCATCTGTTTCTTATACCGTCTATTGCCGCTGCTTCGTACTGATCTTCCGGTATGTTCTTAACACCGGCTACAAATGAAAGGAAGCCGACACCAAGAGACATCCAAAGAGAAACTATAATACAAAGCGGCATTATCGTAGCTTCACTGGAAAGCCATAAAACCGGTTCATCAATAAGCCCCCATGCTAACAACTGTCCGTTTACAAGACCTGTTGAGTCGTTAGCAAAAAGAAGTGCGAAAATAGTCATTGCACCACCGGACATGGACGGAACATAGAAAATAACCGTTACCAGTGTTCCGAGCCAATGCGGAAGCTCATTTATAAGCCATGCAATGAGGAAGGAAAGGAGATATCCGATTGGTCCCACAAAGACTGCTATAACAAATGTGTTCTGAATGGCTTTTATAAATATTGTGTCATGCAGAAAAAGCTCTGCATAATTTTTAAGTCCTATAAAATTTGCATCCTGAAGGATGTTGTAATCTGTAAAGCTGTACCAGATTGCTTTAAATACAGGAAGTACAGAAAATATTGTAAAGAAGATAAGGAAAGGAAGTACCATTACATAAAATATCCAGTTTATCTTCATTTCATGTAAAGTCCAGGTAAATCTGTTCTTTCTGTAGTCATAAAGATGCTTAGCTTTTTCTTCGGCTGTTGTTTCAACAGTTTTT
>JAILFQ010000097.1 GCA_024697505.1 Lachnospiraceae bacterium | reverse complement strand
GCCGTAAGTTCCTTCTTTATTCGTCCTTCTTACAAAATTCTCATTCTGTCTGCTAGTTCACGCAAAAAGTAGAGCCTGTGCTCCGCAATTATTATAGTCTTTCCCTGAGTTTTCCATAATGCCAGCACTTCTTTAAGCTTTTCTATTACTGCAATATCCAGATTTGAAGACGGCTCGTCAAGCACCACAATTTCCGGAGAAAGCACATTTATTCCGGCACAGGCAATTATCTGCTTTTCTCCACCGGAAAGTTCAAAGATATTTCTGTTTAAAAGTTTTTCTATTCCCATTATCTTTGCGGTGTCTGCTATTCTTTCTTTAATTACGGCAGGGTCTGTTTTTCGGTTTTCCGCCGCAAAAGCAATCTCATCCGTTGTATTAACATTAAAGAACTGGGATCTTGGGTTTTGGAACACGCTTCCCACATGGGCTGCGGTTTCGTATATCGGCTTCTCGGAAATGTTTTCTCCATTCAGGGTTACACTCCCCCTTATTTCCCCCTTATAGTAATGAGGGATAAGGCCGTTTATAAGACGTGTAACCGTTGTCTTTCCGCAGCCGGAGCTTCCGGTAAGTACCAAAAGCTCGCCTTTATTTACTGTAAGGTTAAAGTCTTTAAGTCCGTCAACCGGAATGGTTTCTCCGTCTATATTAACCGTATTATAAGAAAAAGATACATTCTTAAACTCTATCATTAGTTATGTTGCTCCTTATGCCACAAAAAATGTTACAAGACACGCAAAACTCAAAACAATCAGAAAATAATCCGGAAATCTCATATGTATTTCGCAAACATGGCTTCTTCCGCCTTTTACGCTAAGCCCTTTGGAAAGAGAGGCCGCAGAAAGCTCGTCGGAAATTCTTACGGTGGACATCATTACAGGTACCAAAATGTATTCTATGTAAGAAAACAGGCCAACTCTTCCAATAGTTATCTCTCTCATTTTCATGGCGTCGTGTATGTTCGAGTACTCTTCGGAAAGAGTAGGAAAAAAGCGGAACATAACGGACAAAGGAATGGTAATAAGATAAGGAATGTGCATCCTTTCCATTGCGGTTACAAATTCGCTTACAGAGGTTGTACTTACTGTGTAATATCCCATCATGTAACAAGGCGAAAAACGGGAAATAACGCCGCTTATTATCATTAGAGTAAGGCTTGTAACGCCGTCCAAACGAGGAAGGACAAAGCCTTCGCAGTAAACCGCGCTGCCAAGCAAAAGTGCATAAATAATTGCCGCTTTTACTCTTCCGACGGAAAGCAGAAGCAGGAAGGAGGCAAGGGCGCACACAACACGCATTATGTACGCCACCCCCTCCATACTGCCGCTCATCATTACTATAGAAACAACTATTAGGAGGGCAAATTTTGTTCTGGGGTCCAGCTTTAAGCCTTTCTTTTCCACAACCCCTTCAAATGATGGTCCCATTATGCCATACCGGCTTTACGGAAGTGCTTCTTTAATACCTTTACACCGAGAAGACCTCCAATTAAGCCACCCACAAGACACATAGCTATCATTGCAAAGAATACCCAGGTTGGCGTCCAGGCCATTAATGTTTCTGCGTAAGCTTCTCCGTAACCGCTTATAAGACTGTTAAAGTAGTTTTCTCTGAAGCTGAAGAAGAAAGCAATTACCATGCCAAGGAGCCACAAACTGAAGGTTGAAGAACCTATTACACAGCACTTTATGCTTTCGTAGTTTCCTGCTTTTAAAACAAATTCCGTAATGAGGCCTGCTGCTATGCAGAAAATAAATATAGGATAAGGGTGTCCGGTAACGAAAAATAAGATTGCAAGAATAACGGAGGTAATGGTTATCATGCCGAAATGCTTAATCTTTGAGAAATAAAGCATAAGCGGAATTCCGCCCACAATAGGTACAAGGAAAGGAACAAATACCATTAGCACAGGCACAAAACCTATGCAGCCTACAGCAAATGTAATTATAAAATACAGCGCTGTAAAAACACCTACATTAATTAAATCTTTAACATCAAAACCTTTTTTCATAAAATATGTCTCCTGTTCTTTAGTTTTTATTAGACCAGCTTAAGCCGTTCTTTCTTTTATTTACCATACTGCAGTAAATGCCCTGCTTTTCCATAAGTTCCTTATGGTTTCCGGTCTCTGCAATGCAGCCGTCATTTATAACAAGGATCTTGTCTGCGTCCACAATAGTGTTAAGTCTGTGGGCAATTACAAGAAGGGTCTTACCTTTGCAAAGTTCGGAAATAGCCTGCTGGATGTATCTTTCATTGTCTGCGTCCACACTGGCCGTTGCTTCGTCAAGTATTACAATAGGTGCATCCTTTAATATGCATCTTGCTATGGAAAGTCTCTGGGCCTGGCCGCCGGAAAGACTTGCTCCGCCTTCGCCTACCATGGTGTTAAAACCATCCGGAAGTTCGTTTATAAAGTCCAGGCATCTTGCCTTCTTTGCAGCCTCAACAACTTCCTCTTTTGTGGCATCCGGCTTTCCAAGTGCTATGTTGTTGTAAATTGTATCTTTAAAAAGATATACTCTCTGGAAAACCATACTTACATTTTCCATTAAGGTGGAAAGCGGCAGTTTTCTTATGTCTGTTCCCTGCAATAAAATCTCTCCGCTCTTAACGTCCCAAAATCTTGCCATAAGACTTGCAATAGTGGACTTTCCACCGCCGGACGGGCCCACAAGTGCAACCATCTCGTTCTTATCCGCCTTAAAAGAAACGTTCTTTAAGATATCCTTTTCATCATAGGCAAAAGTAACATCTTTGTACTCAATAATCGGTGCCCCGCTGTCTTTTAAAGCCTCGTTGCCGGAGTTATCCATTTCCTTTTCCGCAAAAAGATTTTCTATTCTGTCCATGCAGGCACTCATTACCGTAAGGCGGGCAATCTGGCCGTAGAAAGATTTAATCGGAACAAAAAGATCGAAAATGCAAAGCATAATTCCAATATAGTAGTTAAGTGCCATAAAACCGGAAAAGAAGAGGTATGTGGCAAGGCCCAAAACGAGGCAGGTGCCAAGGCCGTATATAAGGTTTATACCCATCTGCCAAGGAGCGTGGTCATACTCAAACTCCAGGTTTGTTTCGCAGTTCTTTTCAAAGCTTTTTGTAAGCTCCACGGACTTGTCTCCAAGAAGGTTATAGGTCTTAATAAGTCCAATCCCTTCCGTAAAGTCCAAAACTGCGGCCGTCTGTTCCTCAGACGCTTCCTGTCTCTTTCCGGAATGACTGAGGGTATTCTTCTTCATTGCGAGTCCAAGAAGCAACATGGCTGCGGTAACAAAAAGGGACGCAAGTCCAAGTCTTACATCAAAGAAGAACATAAATACTATCATTATTGTCTGAGAGAAGATGTAGCTCATAAGGTCTGCAATTACCATCATGCAGTTTTCTTCAATAAAGACCATATCCGTAGAAAGTACGGAGCTTATCTTGCCAATGTTTCCTTCCGTAAAATAGCCCATAGGAAGATGGCGAAGATGGTCTCCCAGTTTCATTCTCATATCCGCAAATATCTGAAAGCCCGCGGCACTCTGCAAACGGTCCGCAAGGTTCTGGAAAATTGCCTGCAGTGCTACTCCGCCAACAAGCAAGGCAGCGGAAACCAAACAGATCTTCTTTGTAATGCTTCCTTCCAAAAAAGAACTGACTATAAAGTAAGTAAGCACAATGGGCAGCTTTTGCAGCATGCCCTTCAAAAATGATAAACCAAAGGCTCCGTAAACTCTTGCCTTATATTTACCGGTAATTTTTAGAATGCGTCCAATAAGTCCTATCATGCCCCCACCTCGTTTCCTATGGTCCAGCCGGTACTTGCTTCGCTGTTTTCCCATAAATTCTTATAAACACTGCTTGTCTTTAAGAGGTTTTCGTGGGTATCTTCCGCTATAATAAAGCCGTCCTTCATTACACAGATCTTGTCCGCATTTACAATGGTCTGCAAACGATGGGCAATAACTATAACCGTTTTTCCTTTAATAATCTCTCCGATCGCCGCATTCATTTTTTCTTCGTTTTCCGGGTCTATAAAAGCAGTTGCTTCGTCAAGCACAATTATAGGTGCGTTCTTTAAAATGGCTCTTGCAAGAGAAATACGCTGTCTTTCTCCGCCGGAAAGCATTTTTCCTCCGTCACCTGCAGGTGTATCTATTCCCTTAGGAAAACGGTTTAAAAATTCCGTACACTGGGCTTTATCCGCTGCCGCAAGTACTTCTTCCCTTGTAGCACCCGGCTTACCCATAAGGATGTTCTCATAAAGACTTGTATTAAATAAAAACTGTTCCTGAGAAACATAGGAAATATTATCATTAAGAGCTTCTATGCTCATATCTGTAATATCCTGCCCGCCAATGGAAATCCTTCCGGAATTTATGTCGTAGTAATGCACAAGTAACTTTGCAAGAGTGGATTTTCCGCTTCCGGACTCTCCAACAAGCGCTGTAAGGCTTCCCTCTTTAAGTTCCAGAGAAAGACCGTGTATTACCTCACTGTCCTTGTATGCAAAGTGAACATCTTCAAATCTGACATCGTGACAGGCACCTTCAAAAGGCTTTTTTCCTTCCTTTAAAGGTGTGCCTTCCATCGCCTTTTCAATCTCGTCTATTCTGTAGTTAAGCTGTGGGAATTTCCCCGCAAATGATAACGCCTTTAAAAGAGGCACACCCACAGAAAGAGAAAGACAGAAAACAAGCACAAGATTTGCAAGCGTTGTTGTGTTGTTAATTACCATAAGTGTTCCCACAGGAAGCATTACAAGTGCAACGCATGGGATTATGGCTGAATAAAGGGCCATCCAAGGCCAGCAAATCTTATACCAGGCAAGAGTAAAATCTCTGTAGTCTTTAATATCTGTCTCAAAACGCTTGTAGGACTCTCCTTCTCTTCCGAACACCTTTACAACTTCCATACCGTTTATGTATTCGATTATCGTAGAGTTCATTTTGGCCGCCGCTGCGTAATAGGCATTCATTTTTTCCATGCCCTTTTTAAACATCATTCCCATTGCAAATATTCCCAAAGGAAGAGAACAAAGGGAAAGAAGGGCAAGCCTCCAATCCACAACAAACATAAATATTAAAGCTATAAGCGCCATTGAAAGGTTTGAAATACCTTCCGGAATGGCATGAGCAAGCAAAAGCTCTATTTGTTCAATATCATCTGTAAAAAGCTTTTTTATTTTTCCGGTTCCCATTTCCTGTATTGTTCCAAGAGGCTGTCTTTCAAGCTTCTTTTGAAGGGAAATACGGATATTTTTTAAAGTTCTGTATGCGCACTTATGTGAAAATTTTAACCCAAGTACATACAAATACGCATATGCCACCTCGCAAACGGCAACTCCCGCAATGTTGGTAATTACAACCTGCACATCCGGTCTTGTGCCACTAAGCAAGGGTTCTATTATTCTGTACACTAAAATGAAAGGCAAAGTGGATGCAATTAAACCTAAAAACATTGCAAGCAGCGCCATTCGGGTGTAACGTATGTTTTTGCCCATATAGGGCTTAACCTTCTTAAACATTCCCTACTTAACCTCTTTCTTTAAGCATAATAACCTTGTCCCATCTGTAGAACCTGCACATTATTTTGCAGTGCTCTTCTATTTCTTTAAGGGACATGTCGTGAATAAAAGGTTCACAAACACCTGTCCAAAAGGAAGATATGAGCACATGGAATTCTTCTCTTGTAACTTCCGCCTGTGCAAGACCGCGTTTTTTTGCTTCTTTATAAAACTGTTCGTAGGCAAGGCTTGTTCTTGTTACAAACTCATGATTAAAGTTTTCGTACCTTGTACCTGCGGCTTTTCCTATAAGCAGCTTAAATTTGTTGTGGTTCTTGTACAAAAGTTTAAAAAGAGGCACCATATTTTCGTATGTCATTACCCAGGACTCGTATATTTCCTCGTCCGTAAAAGCAGAAAAATCCATTTCGGACCTTTTGGCCAAAAAGTCCTCCAGTTCATTTGCCACATCTGCTACCACGGCACAAAACAAGTCTTCCTTGCCTTTATACCGTTTATAGATTGCACCGGTAGTTATTCCGGCACTTTCACAGATATTTTTAAGCTCCGCTTTAATAAAACCCTGTTTTAAAAACTCTGTTTCTGCGGCTTTAAGCAGTCTTGGATCTATACTTTTATCCGGTGTTGCCATGAAACTCCTCCCTCTGAAAATTGGATTATCGATAATTCGATTATTAAGTTAGCATAGACTAACTAAAGTGTCAATAAAAAAATGCAGTTTGTTAACTGCATTTCTTTAAAAAGAATTTATCCATGGTTGTATGTACAACTTCCGCCGGTCTTTCTATCTCTTGTTTAAAACAACCACATTCATTACTTCTACTTCAATCTTTTCCCAAACGCCTTCAAGAACATAAGGCTCGTTTTTAATATATTCGTCAAGTTCCGCCCTTGTGTTGTACTCCATAATGAGTACGGAACCCTTCATTTTTCCTTCTTCGTCAAGCATTCCGCCTGCGCATATAATATGGTCCGAAAGCTTTGCCATTCCGTCCAAATGACGTGGACGAACTTCCATTCTTTTATCCAGCTTTCCTGCTCCATCGTATGCTTTAATAATAAACTGCATTCCTTAGCCCTCCATTTTTTCCTTTATTTTTTCGACAAGTTTTATATCTGCCGGTAACCAGTTTACGCTTTCAAGTTCTTTTCTGCCAAGCCACTTTGCCGCCTCCGCTTCCAAAAGCACGGGCTTTCCGCTTTTTAAGGCCGCAAAGAAACAGTCCATAGACAGATGGAAAGATGGATAATCGTATTCCACGGTATCTATTTTTTCTCCAACCTCTATTTCTACCGCAAGTTCTTCTCTTATTTCTCTTTTAAGTGCTTCTTCCGGAGTCTCTCCCTCCTCTATTTTACCGCCGGGAAACTCCCACTGCCCTTTAAACTCGCCATACCCTCTGGCTGTTGCAAAGATCTTTTCTTTATGTTCAAGGGAAGTGCATATTACCGCAGCAACAACCCTTACCGTTTTTCTTTCGCCTTCGCTCATTTTATTTTTCTGTCTCTCCTGTCCAGTCTATAATTCCGCCAAACTCAACAATATTTTTATACCCCATGGCGGCAAGTTTTTTGGAAGCTTCTTTACTTCTTCGCCCGCTTCTGCAGTAAACAAAGATTACTTCATCCGTATCCGGAAGTTCTGCAGGTTTTTCTGTTGAAATGGACTCATTTGCAACATTTATCGCCCCGGGAATATGCCCTGCCGCAAACTCGTCTGCCCGCCTTACATCCAATATTATGTAGTTACCGGGAGTCTCAAAATACTCCTTTGCCTCCTGCATGGAAACAGATATGTAACCATCCGCATTTTTGCTTTCCTCAGCAACAGGAAACACAAGGGATGTCGGGCTGTCCGCACCGCCTATTATTTCTCCTTCGTTATTTTGGTGTTTCTTTTTTAAGATAAGAACTGCAAGTATTACTATGCATACCACCAAAAGAACAGGGATCAGTATTATTATTTTATCTTTTTTCATGTTTTACCACCTGAGATTGTTCTTGGATATAATCGATTATAAAAGCAGGTCCACGGTTTGTCTACACGCAAATAAAAACATTGGCAGAACGGATATTTTCATAAAATAAAACATTGGCAAAACGGATATTTTTATAAAATAAAACCTTGGCAAAACGGATGTTTTTTCGAGACTTTGCTATAAGTTACCGGATTAATGCTTAATTGCAAAATAGCTTAACAAAATACTTTTTATATAATTGTATCTTCGTGCATATGTATTCTCAACGCGGATAAGTTGCAAATCATGTTCTCTGCATATTTTATTTTTCTCTAAATCTCTTTTTCTTACCGCTTCTACTTCCATATGTTCCTTTCCATCCAGTTCAATAGCAAGAACAGGCGTCTCATAGTTTTTACCCTTTTCATACACTACAAAATCAAATCTGCCTGTATAAAACAACCTCTCACACCCCGGATTGTCCTGAAAAACCTGAGATATAGGAACCTCTTTATGAATTACATATTTTGACTGTGAAAGCCATATGTTTTCCAATGCGTGGGTGTGAGAGGTTGTTTTATACAGGCAGATTTGATTTTGTAGTGTATGAAAAGGGTAAAAACTATGAGACGCCTGTTCTTGCTATTGAACTGGATGGAAAGGAACATAT
>JAILFQ010000094.1 GCA_024697505.1 Lachnospiraceae bacterium | reverse complement strand
AACGTAAGGAAAAGATTAAATTACAGATAGCAAAGGGAAAGAACAATTCCAGAGAAATATTTGTTATAGACTATGAGCAGTGGATAAAGTCCGAAGCTGCCGGAGGAATGAGGCTTAACAAGGTTGCCAGAGAAATACTTGCAACTTATTGCCCGTTCAATAAGGAGATAAGGACCGCGCTTGAAAGTCAGCCGCCATTTGCCGAGGCGGTGGCAAGATTTAACAGAGAGACTCAGAAAAAAGTGCACGAGGTTGAACTCCATTTTCGTGCCATCCAGCAAAAGCAGCAGGTTACTCTTCCAAAAGAGCTTGAAGATACACTTGCATTTTATAGGGATAAATAAAGGCACAGAGAGGGGAACCGGTAATTTATGTTTTTTTCTTTCACCAAGAAAAGCAAACTTAACGGCCTTAAGCGTCTTGTAGACGAAGAAAGGTTTAAAGAAGCTGCAAAAAAAGCGGATTCCATATCCGACCGTCAAATACAAACCACAACAGAAATGATGCTTCTCGGAAGAGCTTATTTTGGCAACGCAGAGTATCAGAAAGCCAAAAAGTACTTCAAACTCGCAAATGATAAGCGCTGTTCCAAGTATGCACTGACAGGTCTTATAAACTGTTACATAGAACTTGGCGAAACCGGAAAAGCGGACCTCTGTTTCGAAAAGTATAAAGAAGTGGCGCCTTACGAAGAACAGCAGATTCTTATTTTCAATTATCGCATAGAAAAAAATAAGGGGACAGATGTGTCCCAGCTTTTGCCTATTCTTGTTCGGATAAAAGAAGAGGAATTTACGGAAGAATACGGCTACGAGCTTGCTTTTGCGTATTTCCGTCTGGGAATGCACGAAGAATGTATTAATGAGTGCAACGAACTTATTACTTGGTTTGGAAGAGGAGTCTGGGTAGAAAAAGCGAGACTTCTTACAGCATATTATAACGGAGAGATAAGTCTTGAAGAAATACAGGCCGGTAACAGCCAGCTTGAAGAACAGGAACATCTTGAAGAAGAAGTTGAAAGAAGTATAATTGCCGAGGAAAGAAAGCATTATGCAGAGATAGAAGCCGCAGGTGAAGACGGAACGGCAGAATACAGCGAAGAGGACGAAGAGGCCGCCCTTGCTCAGGCAATAAGAGCCGTTACGGATGTGGTAATGTCCGGAGAGACAACAGAAAAGGTTGTTGAGTACGCAAATACAGAACATAACAATGAGCTTTTTGAACAACAGCAGCTGGATCTTGGCGTTCCGGAGGGCTTTGAATATGCCTCGGAAGAGGTAATAAACGAAGAGTTTGCCGGCAAAGAACCGGAAGAAGGACCGGAAGAAGAACCGGAAGAACCAAGGGATGCAGAAGGCTTTATACAGCAGCAGCTGGAACTTGAAGAGCCTACAATGGCAGAAGAAACCATGAAGGACATTGCGGAGCTTCAGGAAGAAGAAAGATACATGACAAGAGAGCTTTACGAGCTTTACAGACCTGTTTATGAAGGGAATGTTCAGCCTGTAAAAGGGTCAAAGTCCGCAAAACTCATTGCGGAAAAAGGTGTGGATATTGAAGAGATCTGCAGAAACTTTGCCCGTATAGAATCCATAAGAAAGCAGATACTAAGAACAGTAGAGATGGCCGCAAACGAAAGAGGCCGAATAAATCTGGTAGTTACGGGAGAGGAAAAGAGCGACAGAACAGAACTTTCTCTTTCCGTTATAAAACTTCTTTATAAGCTTGGAATAATAAAGTATGAAAGAACAGCAATAGTTGATTCTTCCAAACTTAATCCGCTTGATGTGGAAAAGCATGCAATACAGTTTACAAATTGCAATATCATTATTACTCATGCCGGAAGTGCCCATCCGCAAAAAATCCTTGCTCTTTCAAAGATAGGAATGGCAACAAAGGAGAACGGCTGTGTAGTTCTTGAGGATTCCTCCAAGAACATAAACTCCTTATTAAGAGGCGGAGAGGAATTGAGCCAGAAGTTTAACAATCGTATTCACCTTTCCAGGTATACGGAGGAAGATCTTTTAGGCTTTGCCTACGATGAAGCTCAAAAATCGGACTACGGCATAGATCTTTTGGCGGCAGAAGGAATAAAAGAAAAAATAAGTGAGTGCTACAGAAAAAATTCTGAAACGGCGCTTGAAGAAACAAAGAAGATAATTGAGTACGCAATACTTCGCGCAGAGGCAAGAACTTCAAAGAAACTTTTGGAAATGGTGGCTCATGGCGTAATTACCAACGGAAATTACACCGTGCTTATAGCGGACGATATAATGCAATAAAAATATGGCGTGCAAAATGCACGCCATATGTAAAAACATTTTAATCCGGTTCAGACTTTAAACTGAACCTGTAAATCCCCTTTAAGAGCCTGTCCGCCGACCGAACGAACATTTTTTGAAATATTTAATGTGTAGGAAGAGTCCTTAACGTAAGCTTCTAAGGGCTCTATTTCTATTTCATGGGTATCCGAATTGTAGCGTATGGCTGTTTTAAGAATATCCTGGTTTTGATCTGTAACATAAAGATTACGACTGTTTACGGTTGCAGGGTCCAAAGGTGCGGTAAATTTTACGCGCCAAACAAACTTTCCGGTTTTAAAACGCAAAGTTTGTTTTACCTTATCCTTAACATCATCAGATGCACTTTCAATATCGATAAAGTTCATTTGTTACCTCCAAAAGACGCACTTTTTAACGCTTTCGATTTCCACTTATTGTAACATATATAAGATAAAGTGTCAAAATACTAAATTAAAGAGGAAAGAAAATGGTAAATAACAACAATATAATTCTCATAGGAATGCCGGGTTCCGGAAAAAGCACGATCGGAGTTCTTCTGGCCAAAAAACTCGGGATGAGTTTTGTGGATACGGACATCCTTATTCAGGAAAATGAAGGAAGGCTTCTTAAAGATATAATCGCAGAAGAAGGATTGGATGGTTTTATTGCAATAGAAAACCGTATAAACGCAGGAATAAAGGCGTCCAACAGCGTTATTGCACCGGGTGGAAGTGCGGTGTACGGAAAAGAGGCTATGGAACACTTCGCCCGTTTAGGAACAATTATCTATTTAAAATTATCCTACGATACTGTAAAAAGTAGGTTGGGGGATTTGAGGGAAAGAGGCGTTGTATTTAGACCCGGACAGACCTTAAAAGACATCTATGACGAAAGAACGGTTTTGTACGAAAAGTATGCTCATGTAACTGTGAATGGTGATTCAACGGTAGTTTCCGAGGTCCTTCTAAGGGTAAATGATGCTTTACAAAACGTTAAATAAGATTTAAAATTAAATAGACAAATTTTGTATTTTGGAGGCTTTAATGGATCAGTACGTGATCAAAGGAGGAATACCGCTTCAGGGTGAAGTTACAGTCAGCGGGGCAAAGAATTCCGCTCTCGGAATACTTGCCGCTACAGTACTTACCGACGAGCAGGTTTGCATTAAAAATCTGCCGGATATCAGCGATATAGATATACTTCTTAACGCCATCGAAGAGATTGGTGCCAGTGTAACTAGAAAAGACAGAAACACAGTTTTAATCTGTGGTGCAAATATAAAGCAGACAACTATTGAAAGTGAAAATGTAAGAAAAATAAGAGGTTCGTATTATCTTGTCGGTTCTCTTCTCGGTAGATTTAAGAGTGCCGGCGTTTTAATGCCGGGCGGATGTAATATCGGCAGCAGACCTATAGACCAGCATTTGAAGGGGTTCAGAGCACTTGGGGCTGATGCGGAAATTACTCATGGTATGGTTAAAGCGGACGCTAAAGAACTTGTGGGTGCACATATTTATTTTGACTGCACCAGCGTAGGTGCAACAATTAATCTTATGCTTGCTTCATGCCTTGCAAAAGGTCAGACTATACTTGAAAACTCTGCAAAGGAACCTCACGTCGTAGATGTGGCCAACTTCCTTAACAGCATGGGAGCCAACATTAAGGGCGCAGGTACGGATATTATACGTATTACGGGAGTTGAGAAGCTTCACAAGAGTACTTATTCCATTATTCCGGACCAGATAGAGGCGGGTACTTTTATGCTTGCCGCTGCTGCAACAAAGGGTGATGTTGTTGTAAAGAACGTTATTCCAAAGCATCTTGAAGCTATTACCGCAAAGCTTGTGGAAATAGGTGCAAGTGTTGTGGAAATGGATGACGCTGTAAGAGTAACAGCCACAGACAGACTTAAGTCTACAAGTGTAAGAACATACCCTTATCCGGGCTTTCCTACAGACCTTCAGGCTCCGATGACAACACTTCTTTCCGTATCTTCGGAAACCAGTACTTTAACGGAGAGCATTTTCGACGGTCGTTTTAAGTATGTAGACGAACTTGCAAAAATGAGTGCAAAGATCAAAGTTGAGAATAATGTTGCGGTTATAACCGGAGTCGACAGACTTACAGGTTCAAAAGTGGTTGCATCGGATCTTAGAGCCGGCGCAGCGCTTGTTATTGCGGGCCTTATGGCAGAAGGTTTTACAACCGTTGAACAGATAGAATATGTTGAGCGAGGCTACGAAAATCTGGAGGGTAAGCTTCGCAAACTGGGAGCAGAAATAATTAAGACAGACTCTAAAGATGAAAAAACAGTCAAAAAGTTTAAATTAAAAGTCGGATGATATAAGACTGTTTGACTTTGGGGGGTGCTTCAGGGGAGGACAAAATGGGAATCTATGCGTTTATACCGGGTATACTGATAGGCTGCTATGCAGTACTTTTATTTTGCATGCTCGGAATAAAAGTTTCTCACATAAGAACTGAATTTATGAGGGCTCTTATTGTACACATTTTGTGGGCAGCAGGGTCCCTTTTTATGCGTTTGAATGTGGCACCGGGATTGTATTTCTGGTTTAATGTATCAATGATAGGCCTTCTTTTAATGCCTGTAAGTCTTGTGCGTTTTGCGGAAGAGTTTACCGGTGTGAGACATGTGGCTACTTACGTGTTTCTGGGCTTAAATCTGACTCTTATAGTTATAAATCTTCTTACAAAGAATGCGATCATGGTACCGCCTGTTCCTACAAAAACAGAGGTTGGAACGGTTTATCTTTACACAGGCTTAAGCTGGCTTGTATTTATCCCTTACATACTTTGCATTGTGGAAGTGGGCTTCCTTGCTTATGTTTTAATTGAGGGAGTAAAAAAAGAACTTGTAAATATGTTTGAATGCTTTTTCCTTACGGGAGGTACGGCGATTTTATACATAGGTGCCGCACTTATGGTACTTCCTTTTGCAAAAGGTTTTCCGGCGGATATGGTTGCGGGAATTGCAGATGCGGTTTGTATGTACGCCCTGGTCGGACTGAACAAACGTGTAAGACGGAACCGCACCATAAGAAAAGGCGCACACAG
>JAILFQ010000063.1 GCA_024697505.1 Lachnospiraceae bacterium | reverse complement strand
TGTTGAAGGTGCGGCAGATGAAAAAACGGAAAAAGCAGCCGAAACAGAAACAGACTCTGACGTGGTAGAGGAAGAAGCAGAAGAAACAACAGCGGAAGAAACAGCGGCAAAAACAGCCGAACCGGAGCAGGTTGAAACCGTTATTACGGATAATTCTTATACAGACGGAAACATTAGCATTTTAATTACCGAATACAGGATTAACGACACAAACGTTTATGTTGCGGATATTACTTTATCTTCTCCGGACTATCTTTCCACCGCTTTTGCAAAGGGAACTTACGGTAAAAATGTTACGGCAAAAACCTCCGTTACTGCAGAAAGCGTAAATGCCATACTTGCCATTAACGGAGATTATTACGGAGTGCAGGAAAGCGGTTACGTTTTAAAAAACGGAGTTTTGTACAGGTCCACCGCAAAGAAAAATCAGGAAGACCTGGTTATATACGAGGACGGCTCCTTTGAAATTATTAATGAAAGCAAAGTAACTGCTGAAGAACTGCTTGAAAAGGGCGCAGTGAATATACTGTGCTTCGGGCCCGGTCTTATTATAGACAGGGAAATAAGCGTAGATGTAAATGATGAAGTGGACAAAGCAAAATCCAGCAATCCGCGTACCGCAATAGGTCTTATAGATGACCTTCATTACGTATTTGTAGTTGCAGACGGCAGAACAAGTGAAAGTGAAGGCCTTTCCTTATATGAGCTTGCGGAGTTTATGGAGGAACTTGGTGTAACATGCGCCTACAACCTGGACGGTGGCGGCAGCTCCACAATGGTCTTTAACGGCGAACTTGTAAATACCCCAACCACAACCGGAAAGAAATCCGGAACGGAAAGGAGCGTGAGCGACATTGTCTACATCGGCTATTAAAAAAAGAAGGATCGTCTACCTTGGGGCAACGGTGTTCACACTTGCCTTCGGACTTATATATGAGATGTTTTCTTACGGAGTTTACTCCGCATATATGGTATTTGCCTTTTTAATCCCGCTTTGCGGGTTTATTGTATCCGAGTTTTTAAGACTGATTTTTAAAAAATACGACAAAGGCAGAGCGGATGAAAAGGCGGTATATAAGACACCGCTTCTGCAAAAAGACCTTAGAGCCCCTTTTGCATATCAGCTTCTTTCGGGAGCGGTTATCTGGCTTACTTTAGGTTTTGTATATGCGGGAGTGTTGGAAATCTACGGAACAACAAATAAACTCATGGGCGTATATTGGGTGATAGGAATATTGCAGGTTATAGCCGCATTAACGGCGGCTTTTTTGAGAATAACAAATAAAAAGGTTAGCAGCGGCAATTAGCCCTGCTAACCTTCTATTATTTATAAAGTTCTGTAAGTGTTTTAATCTCTGCGTCTATTTTAAGTCCCGAATTATTGGCTTTTCCCGCAGGGTTGTACCAGCAGGTTTTAATTCCCGCATTTATGCCGCCTTGCATGTCGCTTGTAAGAGAATCTCCTATAATTACATAGTTTGCGGGGTTATGGTCTCCTACCCGGTTAAAGATTTCCTCAAAAAACTCTTTTCGCGGCTTATCAAAACCGATTTCCTCGGAAATAAAGAACTTGTCCAGAATTTTATCCAGCCCGGAATGGGCAAGCTTTCTTTTTTGTGTTGCAGTTGGACCGTTTGTTGCGGCAAATTGCGGGTAAAGACCTTTAAAATGGCGAACTGTATCCTCAGCCTTCGGGAAGAATTCTTCGTTATTTGAAAGATGGATCTGGTAGAGCTCATTAAATTCGTTTACTCTGCTTGTATCCAATCCGTATTTTGAAAGAAACTCTTCAAACCTTCCCGGAAAGAGTATTTCTCTGGTGATTTCCCCTCTTTCAAGGGCTTCCCAGTATTTTCTGTTTATTACTTCATATTCCTTTTTCATGGAATCTGTACACTCTCCGAAGCCGAAGTCTTTAAAACAGGCACGAAGAGCTACTGTTTCTGCGGAAATAAAGTCGAGGAGCGTTCCGTCCACATCCCAAAGAATGAATTTAATGTTAAAATCGTCTATCATTTTATCTTACCTTTCGTTTTGTCTGATTATACCACAGCTTTTGCTTTTTTTGATAAGGAGATTATTCCGAGTATTGCTGTGGCTGCCCCTGCCGCGGAAAGCAAAAGTGCCAAAAGCAGCATTCCCTTTGCTCCGTACGAGTCTACCACCAGACCGCCAAGGAGATTTCCGAAGACCTGTCCGAGGGTAATTGCCATTGTTACAAAAGACTGGGCTTTAATCTTGTCTCCTTCGCTTGCAACCTCATTTGCAAAGAAAACGGATACGGAAGAAAATACCGCAAAGCCGAATATCTGGAAAAACTGGGCCATGTATAAATGGAAGACTTTTGTGGAAAGAAGATAACTTAAGGTTTTTACAACAAAGGCAACTGCGCTTATTGCCATAAGGCGGTTTGTGGAAATTTTCTTATGAATAAAGGCAAAGCCAAACATAACAGGGAGCTCCACAATAGCCATTACGGAGTTTATTGTTCCCATATCTGCGGAAGTGCCGCCAAGATTCTCCACAATCTGAAGAAGGTAGGTGCCTGCCATGTTGTGGGCCATAAAGGCGCCTACAAAGCCAAGAAGAACCAGGCAAAAGAGCTTGTTTTTTTTTACAAAATCCATAATCCCTATATTTTCGTCTGAGGAATGTCTTAGGGAATATCTTGATGAGGCGGTATGTATAACTTCGCCTGCCTTTTTTCCGTAAGGGAAAAGAAGGGTTACAAAGATAAAAAGGGCCGTAATAATAAGGGCTGCATAGAGAACCGGCAAAACATTCCCACTTTCCGTAAGACCTCCCAAAATATAACATACAACCGCATACATAAGAGAGCCGCAGCCTCTGCAGATTCCAAACTGCATTTTAACTCCTCTGCTTTCGTAGTAGAAATTTGCGGCATTAACCATTGGCATCATGCAGCCGGCAAGCATTATAAACAGACCGTAGCCTATTCCCTGAAAGGTTTTTGAGGGAATAAGAAGCATAAGAAGCACATCCGCAGCCGTAAGAAAAAGCAGGGCAAGAAGAATAGGCTTCCAGCCGAGTCCCTTATCTGCAATTTTACCCACAAAGGGCTGTATAACAGCGGAAAGTGCTCCAAAAAGCGCAATAAGCATGCCTATTTCGGAGGCGGAAAAACCATTGGTTTTAAGATACAGAGTTACAAAGCCGTAGCCTACGGCAAAGGTCATCCAGAAAGCACTTTGCAGCAAAGCATAGTTGTATTTTACAAACTTCATATAGCTCCTCCCGTTAAGACTTTCTTAATCTTCTTAAATAATATACGTTTATCTTAGCCAAAACAATCGTTTGAAGGGAAATAATTTACAAATTTTAATATTTTTATTTGCCTATAAAATAAAAAGCGAGTATAATTAGTTAGGTTTATTTGGTGCATAAGCACTATTATATATAGAAGCAAGAAAGGATATTAGAAATGACACAGTCCAGAACACACAACTGCAATGAGCTTCGCATGGCAAATGTCGGCGAAACTGTTACCCTTGCCGGTTGGTATGAAAATATGAGAAAGGTTAGTAAAAACCTTGGCTTCCTCATTCTCCGCGACTTCTACGGAACAACTCAGGTTGTTGTGGAAACAGAGGAAATGATGCAGCAGCTTGCAGGCATTAATACAGAGTCCGTTCTTAACGTAACAGGCCTTGTAAGAGAACGCTCCAGCAAGAATGCAAACCTTGCAACGGGAGATATAGAAGTGGTTCCTACCGAGATTAAGATTCTTGGTAAGTGCCGCTATGCAGAGCTTCCTTTTGAAATTAATCATTCCAAGGAAGCAGACGAAGCAACGAGACTTAAGTACAGATACTTAGACCTTAGAAATCCGGAGGTTAAGTCCAAGATCGTATTAAGAAGTAAAATAGTTGCAGAACTCAGACAGAGAATGATAGACCACGATTTCCTTGAGATCACAACGCCTATCCTTACCTGTTCTTCACCTGAAGGTGCAAGAGACTACCTTGTTCCTGCTCGTAACCATCCGGGCAAGTTCTATGCTCTTCCACAGGCACCTCAGCAGTTTAAGCAGATTCTTATGACATCCGGATTTGACCGTTACTTCCAGATAGCACCTTGCTTCAGAGACGAGGATGCAAGAGCAGACAGATCTCCGGGAGAGTTCTATCAGCTTGATATGGAAATGTCTTTTGCATCTCAGGAAGATGTGTTTGCCGTTGTTGAAGATGTTATTCCTGCTGTATTTGCAAAGTACGGCATTTACAAAGAAGCTTCAAAGGCTCCTTTTAAGCGTATTTCTTATACAGATTCCATGGAAATGTACGGTTCCGATAAGCCGGACCTTCGTATAGACCTTACTCTTACAAATGCAACAGACCTTCTTAAGGACTGCGGCTTTGAGCCGTTTAAGACAGACAGAGTAGAGGCAATTGTTGTTACAGGATTTAACGCATCCCGTAAGGTTGTAGACAAGATCTGCGACGACACATTTGTTACTTCCGGCGAAAAAGCTTACTGGTTTAAGATGGACGAAAACGGCGAGCTTGTCGGTGGTATTGCCAAGTTCCTTCAAGAGAAGAAGGACGAGGTTATTAAGACATTAGGCCTTAATAAAGGAGACTTTGTCGGTCTTACCGCAGGCAAGAGAGGAAATGCTCTTAAGGGAGCAGGCACTTTAAGAAAACTTCTCGGTGCGGCAGCAGAGGGCCATATGAAGAAGAACTGCTACGAGTTCTGTTGGATTGTAGACTTCCCTATGTACGAAATAGGCGAGGAATCCGGAAAGCTCGAGTTCTGCCATAACCCATTCTCCATGCCACAGGGCGGTATGGAGGCACTTAAGAATCAGGATCCGCTTGATATTCTTGCATACCAGTACGACCTTGTGTGCAACGGTGTTGAACTTTCTTCCGGTGCGGTCAGAAACCACGACCCTGAAATAATGGTGGAAGCCTTCAGACTTGTAGGTCTTGACGAAGAGGCTGTTAAGTCCAAGTTCCCTGCCATGTACAACGCATTCTGCTACGGTGCACCGCCACACGCAGGTATTGCTCCGGGAGTAGACAGAATGATAATGCTTATTGCCGGTGAGGAAAGCATTAGAGAGATCATTCCTTTCCCAATGAACAAGATGGCACAGGACGTTATGATGGGAGCACCTTCTACTGTTGATGAACAGCAGCTTAGAGATGTTCACATTAAGATAGATATTCCTGAAAATAAATAAACAAAATGTTTTGACAAAGATGTCCCGTAGGCGTTTCTGCGTCTGCGGGACTTGTTATGAATATTTATAGAATGGTGTAAAAGGGGTAAATCACCACATGAACGAGTTTTATCTGTATGCCAATTATGATGCCGTACTTATGGCGGTAATCATAATGCTTATTATAAAAGAACTTACAATGAAGGAACTTATTTTTAAGAAGCTTTACTTTGTAATGGACCTTCTTGTGTTTCTTATCATACTTTCGGATATGGTTTATCAGGCTTCTAAGGGGGGAGCCATAAACATAGGCATTACCGGAAATTATATTGCAAATATTTTTTATTTTGCCTGCAGTACAATGGCAGGCTATGTATGGTTTATTTATACAAGAAAACTTAACGGCAGTAAGCGTATAAATAAAAAGAAGTACGCTCTGTCCTTTTTCATACCTGCGTTTATTGTTCTTATAATGGAACTTACAACGCCTGTTACACATTTAATCTTTTACTTTACTCCGGATAATCATTACCAAAGGGGCCCGCTTAACTTTGTGTATGTTGCATGCATGGCCTTTTATCTTCTTTTATCCGTTGGCTTTTCCGCTTTTTACTTTTTTAGAGACAAAACAAGAGAGTCGTTTACAAAGCTTAAAACGGTGGTTACTTTTGCACTTTTCCCTTTTGTGGCCGGAACATTCCAGGTGCTTTTTATGGGAATTCCTGCAGTTCCAACAGGAACAATGCTTTGCGCATTATACATCTATGTGTATACCATTTCTGCGGAAAGAGACAACTTAATACGCTACAAGGCCTCTACAGATGCCAAGAATATGTTTCTTACAAGCATTTCCCACGAAATACGAACGCCTATCAATGCAATTCTCGGCATGAATACCATGATAAAAAGAGAAGGGATAAATCCGAAGGTAAAGGAATATGCGGAGAATATAGAAAGCTCCGGAAACCTTCTTCTTTCCCTTGTAAATGATATTTTGGATATGTCCAAACTTAACTCGGCAAAAATGGAGATCGTTCCCGTTAACTATGAATTTGCATCCATGATAAAAAACACCGTTGGAATGGTGCTTCCCCGCGCAGAAAAGAAGGGGCTTAAGATAAGGCTTGATATAGACAGGAGGATTCCGAGAATTCTGTTGGGGGATGAGGTCAGCATAGGACAGATTCTTCGTAATCTTCTTACAAATGCGGTAAAATATACGGATAAGGGTATGATAACCCTTAGGATCACCTTTAACGAAGTGGGAGCAGAAACCCACATGGTATCGGGCTACGACTTTCAAGATAAGACAGAACTTGATGTATCGGTTATGGATACCGGTGCAGGAATAAAGGAAGAAGATCTCGAAAGAATTTTTTTACCTTTTGAAAGGGCTGATTTGGAAAGAAACCATGAAATAGAAGGAACCGGTCTTGGAATGAGCATAACCAGAAGCCTTTTAAGACTAATGGGGTCCGAACTTAATGTTGAGAGCACCTACGGAGAAGGTTCCACTTTTTCCTTCAAACTCTTGCAAAATGTTGTAGACAGAACAGAGACCGGCAGAATTTCCATAAAAAACATGATCCCTGAAGAAAATGTAAGCAGGTGCGGCGATTTTGTCGCCCCTAACGCAAAAGTGCTTGTTGTGGATGACACACCTATAAATCTTACGGTATTTGTAGAACTGCTTAAGAATACAAGGATTAAGATAGATACGGCAAATTCCGGTGATGAGTGTCTGGAACTCGCGGGGCGCAAAAAATATGATGTTATCTTTCTGGATCACATGATGCCCGGTAAAGACGGAATAGAGACCTATCATTTGCTTGTGGACGGGCCGGACAGTATAAATAAAGAAACACCGATAATAGCGCTTACCGCGGATGCGGTGGCGGGGGCTAGAGAGAAGTTTATTGTGGAAGGTTTTACAAACTATCTTCCAAAACCCATAGATCCGGAAAAACTGGAGAGAATGCTTGAAAATTATATTCCAAAGCAGCTTATCAAGTATCTTACGGATGAAGAAAAAAAGGCCAACGAAAGCAGAGAGGCGGAAGCCGAAAAAGACGAGACCATAGAGAGGATCAAAGACCGCACCACTTTAGAGGTGGACGACGGAATAAAGGCGGTAGGAACTACGGAACTCTACAAGAGGATTCTTAAGGATTACTACGAAACTCTTAACGTAAGAGCTCAAAAAGCAAAAGATTTACTGGATGCGGGGAATATTAAGGAATACACAATTTTGGTGCATGGGCTTAAGTCTACTTCCAGACTTGCCGGCGCTTCCAGAATTTCGGCCCTTTCTGCAGAGCTTGAAGAATGTGGTCTTAAGGGGGATGTGGAAACAATAAAGGCCAAAAATCCAACCCTTATTGATAAATGCAAAAAACTTTTTGAACGTCTTACTCCTGTTTTTTCGGACATGGATGAAAAACCGGAAATTCCGGAGGTGGAGCTGGAAGAGGCCAAAGCATCCATCAGGGAGGCGGTGGAGGTTTTTGATTTAGACACCGCGGATGCTGTTATGGAGCAGCTTGGGCACTATAAAATGCCGGTGGACTTTGCGGATACTTATTTAAAATTAAAGACTCTCCTTGCGGATGTTGCAAGGGATGAAATTATAGATTTACTTGGGAGCAAAACGGAGGATAAAAAATAATGACAACGACAATTTGTCTGATTTCTAATGAGGTTTCGGTTTCTGTACGTGCCATGGCAGACGGAATGCACAGAGCCGGTACGGAGTGCTACACTGCAAGGGTGTATGGCCTTGCACAAAATGAAGAGGCAAAGGATGCATCATTTGAGATATTGTATTTAAATGATGCTATTACTGCGGCAGATATAAAAAGTGTGGAGAAATTCTGCAGAGGCAACCGGAAGAAGTTTTTCCTTTACGGTACCGAAGAGCAGATTATGATGGCAAAAGGGGTTGCCACCGAGGGAAGTGTGGACGGGTTCTTTGTAAGACCTATGAATGCAGCGGATATAGTGGGGCAGATTTTTGATATAGTACTTGGAGATGATACTCCTGTAAGAGAGGGACCTTTAACGATGAACATTGACGAATTAATGAACGATCTTGCTGAGGGAAGGAGTACCGCTTCATCATTTATGCCCTCCAAGAAGCATATTCTTGCCGTGGACGATTCCGGCCCTATGCTTAGAACCATAAAGGGATGGTTTGAACCGGAGTACAAGGTTTCTCTTGTAAATTCCGCGGTTAACGCTTTTACTTTTCTGGCAGCTAATAAGCCGGACCTGATCCTTTTGGATTACAATATGCCGGCTTGTTCCGGACCGCAGTTTATACAAATGATAAGATCTGAGGAAGCCTTAAAGGATATTCCTGTATTCTTTCTTACCGAAAAAGGCGACAGAAAGAGTGTACAGGAGGTTGTTAACCTTAAGCCCCAAGGCTATCTTTTAAAGAGCATGATGCCTTCCGAGATAATTACAAGAGTAAGGGAATTTCTTGACGGCGGCCCTGGACGACGCGCTTTGTAGTTTGTAAAACGTAGGATTTATAAATATTTTAGATAAATTATTAGCACTCTCTGTTGACGAGTGCTAATTTTTATGCTATAACACAATCGTAAAGAAGGAAAACTAAAAAGTTTTCTGTGAAAGGAGGCAGATGTCATGGAAATACAAAAGTTTACTCAAAATTCTATGCAGGCTGTTCAAAATTGCGAAAAGCTGGCCTATGACTACGGCAACCAGGAAATACGCCAGGCACATCTGATGCTCTCGTTGCTTACTATTGATGAAAGCCTTATTGCAAAGCTTTTAACCGGAATGGGAATACAGCCCGAGGTTTTTGCAGCGCAGGTTGAAGGAATAATAAAGAAATACCCTAAGGTGTCCGGAGGGCAGGCTTTTATTGGGCAGGATCTTAATAAAGCGCTTTTATACGCGGAAGATGAAGCAAAGGCCATGGGAGATTCCTATGTTTCCGTGGAACACATCTTCTTAAGCCTTTTGAAGAAGGCAGACAGCGATCTGAAGGGGCTTTTTAAAACTTTTAATATTACAAGAGACGGTTTTCTTGGTGCTCTCGCAAAAGTAAGAGGAAACCAAAGCGTTACAACGGATAATCCGGAAGCAACCTACGATACTCTTGAAAAATACGGTTACGACCTTGTGGAAAGAGCAAGGAACGGAAAACTGGACCCGGTAATAGGAAGAGACTCGGAAATCAGAAGTACCATACAGATACTTTCCAGAAAAACCAAGAACAATCCTGTTCTTATAGGTGAGCCGGGTGTTGGTAAAACAGCGGTTGTTGAGGGCCTTGCCCAGCGTATAGTGGCGGGAGATGTGCCGGAAGGACTTAAAGATAAAATTCTTTTCTCTTTGGATATGGGTGCCCTGGTTGCGGGAGCCAAGTACAGAGGCGAGTTTGAGGAAAGACTTAAAGCGGTTCTTAACGAAGTAAAACAGAGCGACGGCAAGATAATACTCTTTATAGATGAGCTTCACACAATAGTTGGAGCCGGAAAGACCGAAGGCTCTATGGATGCCGGCAATATGTTAAAGCCTATGCTTGCAAGGGGCGAACTCCACTGCATAGGTGCAACAACTCTTAACGAATACAGAATGTATGTGGAAAAGGATGCGGCGCTTGAGCGTAGATTCCAGCCTGTTATGGTGGATGAGCCTACGGTAGAGGATACAATTTCCATTCTTCGTGGCCTTAAAGAAAGGTACGAGGTTTTCCACGGAGTAAAGATTACAGACGGTGCACTTGTAAGTGCTGCAACTCTTTCGGACAGGTATATTTCCGACAGATTCCTTCCGGATAAGGCAATAGACCTTGTGGACGAGGCTTGTGCTCTTATTAAAACGGAACTGGATTCCATGCCGGCGGAGCTGGACGAAGTAAGGCGTAAGATAATGCAGCTGGAGATTGAGGAAACCGCTCTTAAGAAGGAAAATGATGCTCTTAGCAGGAACAGGCTTGAGGAACTTCAGGAGGAACTTGCTACACTTCGTGAAGATTACGCAAAGGAAAAGTCCGACTGGGATAACGAAAAGGCTTCTGTTGAAAGAGTTTCCAAAGTAAAAGAGGAACTGGATGCGTTAAATAACGAAATAGCTGCGGCCGAAAGAAGTTACGACCTTAACAAGGCGGCAGAACTTAAATACGGAAAGCTTCCGGAACTTAAAAGAAAGCTTGAAGACGAAGAGGCGGCTTTTGCGGCGGAAAACCACAAACTTGTGCATGAGAGCGTGGATGAAGAAGAGGTTGCGAAGATTGTTTCCAGATGGACGGGAATACCTGTAAGCAAGCTTACGGAAAGCGAAAGAAACAAAACTCTTCATTTGGATGATGAGCTTAAAAAGAGAGTGATAGGACAGGACGAGGCGGTGAGAAAGGTTACGGACGCAATCCTTCGTTCCAGAGCGGGAATAAAAGACCCTACAAAACCTATTGGTTCTTTCCTTTTTATGGGGCCTACCGGTGTGGGTAAAACAGAACTTGCCAAATCTCTGGCGGCGGCTCTTTTTGATAACGAAGCCAACATGGTCCGTATAGATATGAGTGAGTACATGGAAAAGTACTCAGTGTCCAGACTTATAGGAGCCCCTCCGGGATATGTGGGCTACGAAGAAGGCGGCCAGCTTACGGAGGCTGTAAGAAGAAAGCCGTATTCGGTTGTGCTTTTTGATGAAATAGAAAAGGCCCATCCGGATGTGTTTAATGTTATGCTTCAGATACTTGATGACGGTCGTGTTACAGACTCCCAGGGCAGAACTGTTGACTTTAAGAACACCATACTTATTATGACTTCCAATATAGGTTCCCAGTTCTTGCTGGAGGGTGTAAAAGAAGACGGCGAAGTTGATGAGGAAACGGAAAAACTTGTTATGGGAGAACTCAGAGCCCATTTCAGACCTGAGTTTCTTAACAGATTGGACGAGATAATAAACTTCAGACCACTTTCCAAGTCTGATATAGGCGGAATTATAGAGCTTCTTATAAAAGATCTTAATAAGCGTCTTGAGGACAGGCAAATAAGTATCAGAATGACTGAAAAAGCAAAGGAGTTTGCGATTAAATCCGCATATGATCCTGCATACGGAGCCCGTCCTTTAAAGAGATATTTGCAAAAGACTGTAGAAACTCTTGCAGCTAAAGTGATTCTTACAGACAGCATTACAGCCGGACAGACTATTGTTGTGGATCCGGAAAAAGATGCTTTAATTGCATATGTTGAATAACAATAACCCCCGCAGCCCGGCTGCCTCATTTGGGAGTGGCATATATAAGCAGAAATGCTATAATATATGTATATTTCAAATGGAGGTTTGCATATGGATGCAGGGGTTAAATTTTTGTTGATCGTTATTATTGTTTTGCTTTCGGTGGTGCTGCTTGCATTTATTGCATCATTGGCGGTTTCCTACATTGCCGGTAAAATGATAGCAAACATGATAATGAAGGCGTACCAAAAGCCTTTTGAAAAGCAAAAGGAGAGCGACATTAAGTACGGCTTTGGGGATGCCTACGAGGACTACGATAATTTATGGGAAAGACATCCTTTTACTTTGGAAAGGCCGGGAGCAACTCTTTCCTGCGAATATGTTGTAAATAAAGAAAGTACAGGGGGAAGAAAAAAGGTTGCCATCATTTGCCATGGACATACTGTTCTTAGAGCGGCGGATTTTAAGTATGGTAAGATGTTTTATAAAATGGGATATAACCTTATTTTCTTTGATGAGAGATATTTCGGCGAATCCACCGGAGAATACTGCACACTCGGAATGCTTGAGTCCGAAGACATAGCGGCGCTTATTAAAGAGGCCCGCAGAATATTTGGGAAAGATGCGTTTATTGCAACTCATGGAGAGTCTATGGGAGCCGCTTCCGAGCTTCTTGCCCTTGCCTACGAAAAGCCTGATCTTGTTGTTGCGGATTGTCCTTTTGCGGATACGGAAATGCTGGTATTAAACCTTGCCAAAAAGAGTGTGGGACCGTTTGCTCCTTACGCAACTTTATTTGCAAGACGGATAGGAATTAAAAGAGCAGATTACGACCTGGCCAAGGTTAATCCAATAGAGGCGGTTAAAGAAACAGATGTGCCTGTTTGTTTTATTCACGGTGCCGACGACAACTATATTCCTTGCGGACACAGTAAGGGAATGTATGAGTCCTGTAAAAATGAAGACAGCGAGCTTCATTTGATACCGGGAGCCGACCATGCAATGTCTGTTGCGGTGGACAAGGCCGCTTACGAAAAGATTTTAAGGGATTTTGTAACCAAGATAGAGAAAAAAGCTGATCTGAATTAAAAATAAGAAAAAAGAAATGCCGGCGTGCAGGGGATTGCGCGTCGGCTTTTTTTAAAAGGGGTGTCAGGGCCGGTGTATAACATTGGAGAGGGAGGAGGGCACCGGCTCTGACTATAGGGGAAGTATAAGGTATAAGCGAGTTAGGGGTGGAGCTCTATGCTCCGAGGGTAAAACAATTCAGTAAATTTTATCTTTTGTATTTTGTCGTTTTTTTATCTTTTGTATGGCTTAATTATAAATACCTCCGGACAACAAATGGACAACAAATGGACAGCAAATGGACAACAATAGAAAAAGTTTTTTAAAAAATTTTTGTATTATTGATTTATTGACAGATATCTCGCTCGCTAATATAATTAAAGGAGCAGTGGAGTACTGTATACCTAAAGAAAAAACTGTCCATGGAGGGACTTTTTATGAGACCGGCTTATTGTATTCTGATGACGTTTTTTTCAACTGCATTTTTGTTTTATATCTTATACTTCCGCAAGAAATGCAGCGATGCATGGGATAAAACTCTCCTGATTGTTCTGTCGGGAGGTCTTTTTTCTA
>JAILFQ010000046.1 GCA_024697505.1 Lachnospiraceae bacterium | reverse complement strand
TTTTCCCACATTAGGCTTTCCTACTATGGCAATCTTAGGTCTGTCATCTTCGGTTTCTTCTTTGCTTCCTTCTTTAAAGTTTTTAATAACTTCGTCGAGAAGGTCTCCAAAGCCAAGCATGTTTATAGACGAAACAGGCATAGGTTCTCCTATACCCAGATTATAAAATTCATAAACATCCATCATATATTTATTAAAGTCGTCTACTTTGTTTACGCAAAGCACAACCGGCTTTTTGGATTTTCTAAGCATATCTGCAACTTGAAAATCCGTATCAACAAGACCTTGCTTAACATCAACAACAAAAATAATAACATCGGCGGTATCTATTGCCGTTTGAGACTGCTGTCTCATATAAGTAAGCATTTTATCTTTACTTTCAGGCTCTATACCACCTGTATCTATCATTGTAAATTGATTATCCAGCCAGGTAATGTCTGCATATATTCTGTCTCTTGTAACCCCGGGAAAGTCTTTTACTATAGAAATCCTTTCTCCTGCAAGGGCGTTAAATAAAGTGGATTTTCCGACATTTGGTCTGCCGATAACGGCAACTATCGGTTTACTCATATATATCAACCTCTTTCTATATGGTTATTTCTCCAACCATTGATTCTACAAAACATTTTCCTTCTGATTTTACAATACGTATAGGTGTTTGTAAAGATTTTTCAAGGTCTTCAAGCTTCATATCATCCAGTAAAATATTTTCATCGCTCTTTAAAAGTGCTGATGGAAGGATAAGCCACTGACCAAGTTCCTTATCTTTCAATTGGTCTAAAATATCGGTGCCGGTAAGTAATCCGGCAACGGTTATTTGTTCTCCGAAAAAATGATTAATTATCGTGTATACTTCACAAGTGAAATTTGGAAAGACTCTTTTTATCTGATTTACCAGCCTTTGAACCATAGGTGCTGCAAGAACACCTGTTGCGGCAGAAACATGCACTTCTCTATCGTCTCCTTTTAAGGTGTCCAGATATTCCATTACTTCATCTTCAAGAGACCTGACCATACCGACGCCATTTTCTATCTGCGGATATTGTTCGTAGTTTTCTTTAGGAGGCATTTCGCGGCCGGCTTTAATATACCATTCATCACTTGCGAAAATAAATCTTGTTCCGTATTGCTTAAGAAGTTTTTCCTGCCAGTTTTCCACCTGGTCTATAAGTTCATTGGCATCCTCTTTTGTAAAGGGAACAAGAGGGGCAAGTCCGTCCCTGAATTTTGTTAGTCCGACAGGAACCACAGATACGCTCTTCATATTTGGAATATACTTTGAAAGGTCTGAAATTGTACGATCGAGTTCGGCTTTATCATTATAGCCCTTACAAAGTACAATCTGTCCGTTTAGGCTTAGCCCTGCTTCTTTAAAGCGGTCAAGTTTTGACAATGATTCACCGGCAAATCTGTTGTGGAGCATTTTACAACGAAGTTCCGGGTTTGTTGTATGAACGGAAATATTGATCGGTGAAAGTTTATAAAAAATAATTCTTTCCATATCCTTTTCCGAAAGGTTTGTAAGAGTTATATAATTGCCTTGAAGAAAGGACAGCCTTGCATCGTCATCTTTAAAGTAAAGAGTCTCTCTCATTCCTTTAGGCATTTGATCTATAAAGCAGAAAACACATTTGTTGTGGCAGCTTCTGTAATTGTCCATAAGACCGCCTTCATCAAATGTAATTCCAAGGTCTTCGTTATACTCTTTTTCTATTTCAAGTTCCCATTCTTCACCGGACGGTTTTAAAACTATAACTGTAAGCTCTTCATCATTAATGAGATAATTGTAATCAAAAACGTCCAAGAGTTCTTTTCCGTTAATGCTTACAAGCATATCTCCCACTTCGATCCCAAGTTCCTCGGCAATGGAACCGGATACAATGCCTGCAATTTTATGGTATTTATCTTTCTTTTCTTTTTTCAAATCATTATCCTCTTTTATCCCATGTAAACATTTTTATACCATGTAATTTCATCATTCAGTATGGAAATAACATCAAAACGGCAAGGTGTCTCAAATGATAGTTTTTTATATAAAAGGTAGTTTTTGGCGCCCTTAAGCATTCTTGCAATTTTTGTTTTGCCCACCGCTTCCACAGGCATTCCAAAGCCTTTGCCGGACCTGTATTTTACCTCTATGAAGCAAAGATAATTGCCATCTTTTGCAATTATATCTATTTCTCCGCCGTGAAAGTAAAAATTTCTGCAAAGTATTTTAACATTGTTATCTGTAAGATATTTTGCCGCCAGTTCTTCTTTTTGGGCACCTTTCGATCTGTTGGAATTCTTTATGTTAGTATTATCTGCCAAGTTTCTTTCCTTTTTTGGTTTCTGCTCTGTCTACAAAAACAAGTATTTCTGCAACTACTTTGTACAATTCTTTAGGAATGGAATCTCCTATGTCCAGTTTTGAAAGGGTGTTTGCAAGCTTGGCGTCTTTGTACAAAGGCACACCTGCTTCCTTCGCCTTTTCAACAATCTTGTCCGCAAGGTGACCTTTACCTGTGGCAAGTATTTTAGGCGCATCAAGACTATCGTTGTATTCCAGTGCTACAGCTGTTTTCTTGTTTTTTTCGTCAATCATAAAAAGTTACCTATAAAAGTCTTTCTGTGTATAGGACATGGTCCAAGTGTTTTTAAGGCATTAATATGTTTTTCGGAACCGTAACCTTTGTTTGAGGCAAAGTCGTAGCCCGGATAAATCCTGTCAAATTCCACCATCATTTGGTCCCTTGCCACCTTTGCAACAATACTTGCACATGCAATAGACTGGCTTCTTGCGTCACCTTTTATAATGGGAACCTGTTTCATGGGTAAACCGGGTATTGTTACGGCATCATTAAGCAAAAGGTCCGGCTGAGGAGATAAATTGGAAACAGCCTGGCGCATTGCTTCATATGTAGCCTGTAATATATTGATCTTGTCTATTTCAGTTTGAGATACAACACCAAGACCGATTGAGACGGCCTTTTCCCGTATTTCCGCATCCAATTCTTCTCTTTTTGCGGCACTGAGCTGCTTGGAATCGTTGGCATACAAAATAACAGCATCTTTCGGAAGAATAACTGCACATGCAACAACCGGACCTGCAAGCGGTCCTCTTCCGACCTCGTCTATACCGCAAATATATGAGTATTCGGAGTACTTGTTTTCGTATATTTTCATTTTTTCTATACGTTCAAGTTCCTTGTTGTATAAATCGATTCTTTTTATAGCCTTATTTACAAGACTTTTTACGCCGCTTCTTGAGTCGTCCGAATATTCTTTTATAAATTCAGGCAGCAGTTTAAAATCTGTTTTGTCGTATATTTCTTTAATCTCTGAAATAGAAATCATTTAAAAGAACTCCTCCGGTCTTTCCAAAGTTACTCTTCCGAGTCTGCCACCGCGAAAATCATCAACAATCATGGAAGCCATTTTTTCAAGGTCCAATTCTCCGCCCTTCTTCATGCATGCACGTTTGGTTGCAATAGCTGTAAGAAGTTCGTGGCCGTCCCCGGTTTCCTCAAGCCCGTATCTGTCTTTTATGTTTCCCGGATAAAACTCTTTAAGAAACTCCAAAATCCCGGTTGAAAGCTCGTTATTATCAAGCAAATCCTGGTTGATGGAACCGATCATTGCGATTCGCTTACCAATTTTCTGGTCTTCGAACTTTGGCCATAATATTCCCGGAGTATCAAGCAGATCAAGGTCTTTGTTAAGTCTTATCCACTGCTTTCCTGTTGTTACGCCCGGCTTATTTCCGACCTTTGCAATGGGTTTTCCAACCAGGGAATTAATAAAAGTGGATTTTCCTACGTTTGG
>JAILFQ010000041.1 GCA_024697505.1 Lachnospiraceae bacterium | reverse complement strand
TTTTACCTCTCACTTCCCCACACAAGCTTTCCCTGAGGATCGTAGATGCACTCATATTCCATGTTCTCTGTTATAGGGACATCATAAAATACAGGAAATTGGGAAACAAGCCTGTAACCGTTATTTGTTATAGTTTCTACTCTAAATGATAAATTCTCTTCCACAACAAAGTTGCTGTCCATTTCTATGCTTTCATAATTCAAAAGCTGCTTTGTAACATCTATCGTCATTAAATCCTTTCCGCCGGAGACGTATGTTACCGTCACTGTATCAACATTTTCGGAGTTTTTATTACATACATCATAGCTACCCTGAATTTTTCTTCCGCCGACTGCTTTTTTCTCTTCAAGACTTGGAAGAACATCCGTAAAGTTCATGCAATCCGTAAATAAATACGCGGACATATACACTTCTTCATTTTCGGACTTTCCGTCCTCCATAATACTTACCATTGTATCTTTGCATTCTTCAAACAGGTCCATAGAAAGGGTACAGGTGTAAGTGCCGTAGCCATTGCCGTCCATTTTATAGTTTTTCTCTCCAACACAGAAAACAAGTGCCGTTTCGCTTGAGTAATTTTTTAAAAGAACCTGCACTTCCACCTCTGCAATACCATCGTGTATTCCCGTAATCTCATAATCAAAGCTGCTTATGCGGCGAGTCTCTTCTATCATTTGAGAACTAAGCTGTGCAAACCGGCTGTCCAGGGTTCTGTACGCGCTTTCAAGCGAAGCGATTCTGGAAGACATACTGTTTACGGTCTCTTTTAAACCACTTATTGTTAAAAAAATAAGAATCACAAGTACCATAAGAGCAGCCTTATAAAGCCCGCTTACCGTTTCTTTGGGCTCCGGTATGGAACTGTGCTCGTCCCTCACCTCGCCCTTTGTAACCTTATCCAGATGTTTATTGTATCTGATAATGCTAACGGTAATAATACCCGCGGCTGCAACAATGATCAAAATTATTGCTATAAGTGCTGAATATTCCATGGTTATCTCCTCCTTTATATTCCAAAAAATCTTCTGAAATCATTGTAATAGTTTCTTGTTACGTCCACCAAAGTTCCACCGGTTAAGGTAAGCACGTATTTCATGGAAAGAGAAGGCCTTATTCTTCTAACATGCTTTTTGGAAATAATAACCGACTTGCTTATCCGTAAAAATTCTTTAGAGTCCAGCTCCGACTCCAGTTCATACATTCTGTCTTTTGCGTAGTAGGTCTCTTTTTCGGTGTGTATCTCAATTTCTTTTCCAAAGGCCTCAATAAAAATGATGTCCTCAGTTTTTACATTTAAACGGTCTTTTTCTTTATTTCTCACTTCAATAAAGTCGGAATCCAATGTACTTTCCGAAAGCACATACTCGCCGTCATTTGAGACTTCTATCCCGTGGTCCTTAAGGTAATTTTCCACATAATCCAGTTTTTCTTCCGCTACGGATATTCGAATTTTCATTTATTTTTGTCTCCTCCGTAATTTATAATAACAAACCGCCAAAAAAAGTAAACGCCTTAAGCACAAGTTGCACCAAACTACGGCACAAGTTACATAAAAAAAGCACTCACAAATTGTACTTGTAAGTGCCTGTGTTTTAATAGTTTCTATCCTTAAAATTTTTCCTGTGTTTCTGTTGTCTTTATGATTTCAAATCCGGATAATCCTTAACGGAATAATCCAGATACTTCATTATTCGAAGCTCGTCTACCGCATCCGCTAAAGCATTATGCAGTTCGCAATATCCGCACTCTCCAAACATATTTAAAACGCTTTCTACTCCGTACCCGCTCTTCATTCTGCCTGTTTTAAAACAATCTGCGGTGCATGGAATTGCATGGTTATACTGTTTGTAGGCCGCAATCTTCATAATATCGTGCCATAAAAAACCACGGAGTTCCGGCATATGGTTATAGTCAAATGACGCGTTGTACGCAAAAATGTGCTCCACATTATTACGTTTTAAAAATTCATATAATATCTGCACTCCGGATACCCTGTCCGTTGTTTCAGACTCTATTCCGTCTATATTAAGGGTATCGTAATACATTCCTCCAATATCAGCCTCGGCCTCAAATATTACGTACTTTTTATCCACAACTTCAAATTCTCTATCATCTGCCACAACTATGCCAACAGACATAACCTGATCTATCCAGTTCGTTTCAGTGTCTATAACTGCAAATTTAGACATTATCTTACTTTCCCTCTAAAGCCATCTTATAGCGAACAAATGACACTACACCCCGTCCCCTTGTGCCGGGTATATCATTTCTACAAGACTTTTGTTTTATCTTGCCGTGAGTTCCTCAACTGCACCTTTAATTCTTCCAAGGGCCTCGCTCATATCATCACACGATGATACCGCTGCCATGGAAGCATCTTCGCCCTGCTTGGAAAGGTCTGCAATCGTGCGGCTGTTTCCCGCAAGTTTCTGAATGCTGTCATTAATCTCTACGGTTGATGAAGATATTGCATTTATACCTTTTTCAAGTTCTGCGAATTCAGTAAGAAGGTTTTCTACATTTTTGTTAATGTCGTCAAAACGTTCTCCGGTTGATCCTATCATTAAGTTCTGTTCCTTAACGGATTCGATCATGTGCTCAAAGCTTGTAACTGTTGCGCCTACATCTGCCGTAAGTTCCTGAATTATCTGGGTTATCTTGGATGAAGCTTCATTTGTCTGCTCTGAAAGCCCTCTTATTTCCTCCGCAACAACTGCAAAACCGCGACCGGCATCACCTGCTCTGGCGGCTTCTATGGAGGCGTTAAGAGCAAGAAGGTTTGTCTGGGCGGAAATTGCAATGATGGAGCCTACAATTGTCTGCACTTCCTTAATCTTTTCGTTTACCTGGTTGGTTGCATTGATTGTTTCAAGGCTTTCCTTTTCAACTTCTTCCGCTCTGGCGTTAAGTTTTTTAAGGACGCCGTTTCCGTCGGCAATGGTCTTTCTTGCGGACTGGGTAGCTTCTACCATGCGGTCTTTGCTTACATTTGTTTCTTCCGTGCGTTCCATTATTTCACGGCACTTTTCCGCCTGAACATCTATGCCATGCGCGGTAGTTTCCGTATTTCCGGCAATCTGCACCATAGCATCTCTGTTACCGGAAACGGTGGTTTTAAGGGTAGCCATGCTTGTGTTGATGTTTTCAAAATAATCACTTATGCGGTTTGCGGTTTCAATAATGTTTTCAGATATCTTCTGATGCTCTTTCGAAGCTTTTTCAACTTTTTCCGTGTTTTCTCTTGTAAAGGAAACAAGGAGCTTTACAACATAATAGGTAGCTGCAAGGCAAAGGAGCATAACAACCGTATCTACCACAGCTTCTTTAAGCACTGCTGTACCGCCGGCTACATTTCTTATGAAAAGAATGAGATAAGTTACAAAAAACTCAGCAAGTCCTGCTTTTGTAACCTTTGGATTTAAATAAACAATACTGGAAATAAGGATTGGTATTCCGTAAGAGAAAAATACAAACTGGTTCTGTACCAGAATTACTACAAGGTACACAAGAGCTGACGCCGTTAATATGGCGGTTACACCCAGTTTGTTGTCACGCCCCTTCGTCATTCCCACACCCAATGCACAATATCCAAGACATGTAGTAAGCATTTCAATGATTATACCTGTGTTAAAGCCAATCTCAAGTCCCTGGAATATCATTAAAAGCATTGCGGATATAAGGATGAGAAGGTTGATGATGAAGGCCATTTTGTTG
>JAILFQ010000015.1 GCA_024697505.1 Lachnospiraceae bacterium | reverse complement strand
TCGGCTTTATATTTACCTCTTGAAACATCCACGATGTAACCCACCGCAGAAAAAGTATAAAAAGAAAGTCCAAGTGGTAATATAAAAGAAAACAATTTAAGCTGCCCTGTTTCCGGAAGAAAAACATTAATGTTTTCCAGAACAAAGTCTGCATATTTTAAAACAAGGAAGATGCCAAGGTCTGATAATACCGCCAATGTTATTATCAGAGATGCAACCTTCTCAGACTTTGCCTTTTCCGAAAAAAACGCAGCTGCATAAGTTATTATTGCGGTAGCCAAAACATACAAAATATATTTTGGACCCGAAAAAAGATAAAAGACAAGACTTCCCAAAAGAAGTATGTGCCATTGAAATTTCTTTGGAACGAGGTAATATAACGCTATTAAAATTACAAAAAAGCCCGCAAATATAGGAGAAATGTAATTCATAGTTTTTGTTTAATTACCCCCTGCTAAGTTTCTCTACCAAAGCTGTAATTGCATCAAGACTGTTAAAGTTTTCCGGAACAAGATGCAAAACGGTTATTTTAATATTAAAAGCACTGTTGAGTTCTCCAACAAGTACAACTATATCAAACGAATCAAGAATTTCATCGTCAACAAGTGCTTTTTCCTTTTCATAATCAACGTCGGAATTTATATCCATAAGTATCTCAAGAATTTTTTCTCTCATAATTATGTCCTCTTCTTTTATTTTAGTAAATCCGGTCTGTATTTCATAGTCCTTTTAACAGACTCTTCTTTCTTCCATTTTTCAATATTGGCATGATGTCCGCTAAGAAGCACCTCAGGAACTTTCATACCATTATAGTCTTCCGGTCTTGTATATTGAGGATGCTCAAGCAGGCCTTCGGAAAAGCTCTCATATACGGCAGAATCGGAATTATTTAAAACTCCGGGAATGAGTCTTGAAATTGCATCTATCATTACCATTGCAGGAAGTTCCCCTCCTGTCAGGACATAGTCTCCTATGGAATAAAAATCTGTAGCAACCGCATCAAGAGCTCTTTCATCAATTCCTTCGTAATGTCCGCAAAGAAATATAAGGTTTTCTTCCCTTGCAAACTCTTTTGCCGTTTCCTGAGTAAACTTGTGTCCCCATGGGGTTACATAGACCACTCTTGGCTTTTTAAAGCCTTCATTTGACGTAGCCTTAATCTTATCCATAATATGATCATAAGTCCTTAAAACGGGTTCTACGGCCATTAACATGCCTGCTCCGCCGCCATATGGATAATCATCTACTCTTTTATGTTTATCAAGGGTAAAATCTCTTATGTTAACAGCCTCAATATTCAAAAGACCGTTCTCTTTTGCTCTTCCTATAATACTGGTATTAAGTCCTAAGGATACCATTTCGGGAAAAAGTGTCATAACATAAAAATTCATTATTTATCCTCTTTAATCTATAAGACCCGGTAACAAATGTACGGTAATTGTCATTGTTTCCTCGTCAATGTTTAAAATAACATCTGCTATTGCCGGAAGCAGTATTTCTTTTCCCAGTTCATCTTTTACAACATAAACATCGTTTGCTCCGGTCTCCATTACATCATCAAGGATTCCAAGTTCCTTACCTTCATCGGTAACGATCTTTGAACCGATAATATCTGTAATAAAATGCTCGCCCTCTTCAAGCTCAACGGCATCTTCCCTGCTTACAAGAAGGTCTTTACCCTTGTAGCAAAGAACGTCATTAATGTTATTGATTTCTTCAAATTTAAGTATAGCCTGATTTTTAAAATATTTAACCCCGGTTACCGTAACTTTTTTTAGTTCTTTGCCGGTGTCTATATAAGCGGTTTTAAGATAATCAAATCTTTCAATATCATCTGTTGTGGGGAATATTTTAACTTCACCTTTTACCCCATGTGTTGTTGTTATCACTCCAACTCTTAAATACTCAGATTTCATGTATTTCCTTTCTGTTCCCTATATGAATAAAGACGCAAGTTAAACCTTGCGTCCTTCTTTCATAATGGTAAGCTATCCGGCTCTTTTGTTTGGGCCCCTCTTAGACGCGGATCCTATTGAACTATTTCAACAGTAACCTTTTTCTCGTCTTTAGCGGAAGCAGCCTTAACTACGGTTCTGATAGCTTTGGCAATACGCCCCTGTTTTCCGATGACTTTGCCCATGTCTTCTGTTGAAACCTTAAGGCTGACAACTAAAGACGTTTCGTTTTCTTCCTCGGTAACATAAACTTCCTCCGGATGATCAACAAGTGCACATGCAATAGTTTTAACAAGTTCTTTCATATTTTTACGCACCTTTCCGAATAAGTTTAATTATCTGACGCCGGCCTTCTTGAATAACTTATTTACAGTCTCTGTAGGCTGTGCTCCGTTTTCAAGCCACTTCTTAGCTGCCTCTGTATCGATTTCGAATGAAGCCGGTTCCTTAGTTGGATCGTATGTTCCGAGCTCTGCGATGAACTTTCCGTCTCTTGGTGCACGGGAATCTGCAACAACTACTCTGTAGAAAGGAGCCTTCTTCTGTCCAAGTCTCTTAAGTCTGATCTTTACTGCCATTGTAAATTCACCTCCTTGATATTTTCGTTAAAATTTATGATAAAGGTATAAAATTATTTATACGTCATCATCTAAAATGGAAATTTAAAACCGCCGAATTTCTTTCCGCCCTTTTGATTCATCATGCCGGAAAACTGTTTCATCATTTTCTTCTGGGAATCAACCTGTTTTACAAGCCTGTTAACATCGGCAATATCAACGCCCGCGCCGGCTGCTATCCTTTTCTTTCTGGAAGGATTCATAAGCTGCGGATTGGCTCTTTCCTCTTTGGTCATTGAATTAATGATGGCTTCAACTCCTTTAAACATATCATCATCAAGTTCAACGCCTTTAAGGCTTGCTCCCATGCCCGGTATCATACCCATTATCTTGCTGATACCGCCCATTTTCTTCATCTGTGAGATCTGGTCAAGGAAATCGTTGTAATCAAATTCAGCTTTTTTAAGTTTCTTAGCCATTTCCTTGGCTTTTTCTTCATCAATTTCTTCCTGGGCTTTATCAATGAGTGTTAAAATATCGCCCATTCCAAGAATTCTGCTTGCCATTCTGTCCGGATAAAAAGGTTCTATATCCGAGAGCTTTTCACCTATACCTGAATAAAGAATAGGAAGACCTGTAACAGATCTGATGGAAAGCGCTGCACCACCTCTTGTATCGGAATCAAGCTTTGTAAGGATAACACCCGTAAGAGGAAGCTTTTCGTTAAATGATGAAGCAACATTTACTGCATCCTGACCTGTCATGGAATCTACGGTAAGAATGGTATTTGTAATCTCAACATTTTCTTCTATATCAATAAGTTCCTGCATCATTTCTTCATCGACATGAAGACGTCCCGCAGTATCAATTATAACTACATTGTGGCCGTTTTTCTCGGCATGCTCCATAGCGGCTTTAACAATATTTAAAGGCTTATGTTTTGTTCCCATGGAAAAAACATCCACACCCTGTTTTTCGCCGTTAATGGTAAGCTGATCTATAGCAGCCGGTCTGTATATGTCAGCAGCTACAAGCAATACTTTTCTGCCCTTGGACTTTAATAGTCCGGCAAGTTTTGCAGACATGGTGGTTTTACCGGCACCTTGAAGACCGCACATCATTATTGTGGTGATCTTGTTTCCCGGAAGAAGGGTTAATTCCGTTCTTTCATCTCCCATAAGGCGGACAAGTTCTTCGTTAACTATTTTAATAACAGTCTGTCCCGGTGTAAGACTTGTTAAAACATTCTGGCCAACCGCTCTTTCCTGAACAGATGATATAAAGCCCTTAACGACTTTAAAGTTAACATCTGCTTCAAGAAGGGCCATCTTAACCTCTTTAAGAGCAACTTTAACATCTTCTTCAGATAATCTGCCCTTACTTCTAAGGCTTTTAAATACATTTTGAAGTTTTTCGCTAAGACTGTCAAAAGCCATTTAAATATCCTGCCTTATTTTATCGATTATATGTACTACTTCATCTTTTTTGCCGTTATTTAAAGAAGCATCTTCAAGTAACCCGATTATTTTATCAAGTTCTTCTTCGACTTTCTTTTTATTTTCAATAAGACGAAGTTTTTCTTCATAAGTTTTAAACTGTGCAATACATCTTTTTACGGTATCATGCACTCCCTGTCGGGTCATGCCTTCAAGATCTGCAATTTCCGAAAGCGAAAGATCGTTTAAAATATAGTTTTCAAATATTCGTCTTTTACTTTCCGTAAGCAATT
>JAILFQ010000384.1 GCA_024697505.1 Lachnospiraceae bacterium | reverse complement strand
TAACAAAGAATTTGAAGTCCTCCGGGCTGCCGTATCTTGCTGTAGGTGCATAGTAACCCGTAACCTGATAACCCCAGGAGCCATCAAAAGGATGCTCCATAACAGGCATAAGTTCTATATGGGTATACCCCATTTCCAGAACATAATCCGCAAGCATAGGAGCTATTTCCCTATAGGTATAGAAACTTTCGTTATCATCTGCCACAGGCTTTTTCCATGAGCCAAGGTGAACTTCATAAATATTGACAGGCGAGTTCGCGCCGTTAACTTTCTTTCTGTTTTTAATAAACTTACCGTCTGTCCATTCATAGTCTGACGGACCCGGCACTATAGAAGCATTATGCGGTCTCTTTTCTGTACAAAGAGCATAAGGATCGGATTTTAAGAAAGCCGCGCCACCTTTTGCTCTTATTTCATACTTATAAACGCTGCCTCTTTTCACTCCCGGAATAAAAAGAGAAAAGACGCCGGAATCACCCTGTAATTCCATCATTGCTCTTCTTCCGTCCCAGAAGTTAAAGTCTCCCACAACGCTGACTCTCATTGCTGTAGGAGCCCAAACAGCAAATCTTGTACCCTTAACGCCGTTCACTTCGGTCTCGTGTGCGCCAAGAAGGTTATAGACGGTATAATTTATACCCTTATTAAAAGCTTCCAGTTCCTCCGCAGGAAGTTCCGGCGAAAAAGCATATGTATCTTCGCTTTCTATTATTGTTCCGTCTTCATATTTAACAAGGTAAGTATAAGAAAAAACTTTCTTAAGATTGATTATTGCCTCAAAGAAACCTGCATCATCAAGTTTTTCTGTTTTAAATACTTTACCGTCGGATTTTCTTTTAACCGCAACACTTATTGCATCCGGGAAAAAGGCGCATATTCTTAACCCATACTCCTGCATGGAAGGACCAAGTATGGAAAATGGATGCTTAAGGTCCGAATATACAACTCCTTCTATTTTTTCCCAATCCGCATGTTCATAAATACGATCTCCCATAAGTTACCCCCCATAAATTATAAATCCAGATACCAATGATCTTCGTCCGGATTTTTTTCATCTGCTTCTTCCTTTTTAGGCATATACTTTTTAAATACTCTTTCTATGAGGAAAGAAGATAAAAGCATTGCCAATGCCGGCAAAAAAAGCATAAGAGCCGGAATTATATATACTCCGAGACAAGCAACGCCCCAGATTATAATAAGCAAAAGACTTGTAATAAAGTGTCTTGTTGCCATAAAAAAGCTCGTTTTGAAATAAAAGGTAAACTTTCCGGTAAATCTTGAAAGAACCGCCGGAAGGAAAACCAACAGGGAAAAGAAAAACAGTGCTATTATAATAAAGACACCCAAAAACATGCTTCCGTACTGAGAGCCCTGTTCTGTAAGATCTTTAGCATAGCCAAAGTCTATATAAAAGAGCAAGAAACCAAATACGGAAAAAATGAGAGAATAAAACATTCCGTACTTAAAGTTGAGCTTAAAAGACCGGAAGTATTCTTTTAAAAGATAGCCTCTTTCCTTTCTTACATTCTTTACCACCGTATAATACAAAGCACATGTGGCAGGAATAAAAGTAACAGGAAAAGGGATAGCCGTAATAAGCCATACAAGGCTAAGCACAACTACATCAAAAATTTTTCCCATAAAACCAAAAAATTTATTATCGGGATTAAAAACAGAACCGGCCATTATGCCTCCTTCGAAAATGATGAAATAAGACTGAGATTACCGGTGATTGTGTATTTACCGTAATCTGAAGGAAGAATAAAGTGATCGCCTTTTTTGATCTTCTCCCCGTTTATTTCTCCATTTCCTTCTATAACGCTGACAAGTCTGTAAATTCCTTCTGTATCAAATGATGCACTGCCTGCAAGATCTACTTTTTTAACATCATAAAATTCACAGGAAACAAGAGTCTCTACCTTGGCATCTTCAATCATTTCCGTACTTCTTGAAACTTCCGCCCTGGTTTCGGGACACTTAATAACATCTATACTCTTTTCTATGTGAAGTTCTCTGGGCTTTCCGTTCTGGAGTCTTCCGTAATCGTAAAGTCTGTATGTAATATCACTGCTCTGCTGAGTTTCCAGAATAAGAGTTCCCGCCTTTATTGCATGTACCGTTCCGGGAACTATCTGGAAAAAATCTCCTTTTTTGATAGGTCTTACTTTAATAAGCTCGTCCCATTTTCCGCTGCAGATCATATCTCTTAATTCTTCTTTTGTTTTGGCATTATGGCCTACAACTATCTTTGCGTCTTCGTCGCAATCCAGTATGTACCAGCATTCTGTCTTTCCGAGAGAACCGTTTTCGTTCTTTGCGGCATATTCATCATCCGGATGTACCTGAATGCTTAGATCCGCTTTGGCATCTATTATCTTAACAAGAAGAGGGAACACATCCTTTTTCTGATTTCCGAATAGTTCTCTGTGCTTGTTGTAAAGTTCGGACAACTTCCATCCATCGTATGTGCCGCCAACAATTTCGTCATCTCCGTTTTTGTGGCCGCTTATGGCCCAGCATTCTCCGGTATTGTCTCCGGGTATTTCGTAACCGTATTCACTCTTAAGACGATTTCCGCCCCATATCATTTGTTTAAAAACAGGCTTAATATGTAATATTTCTTTCATTTTGTTATCTCCTGTCTGTCTTCTTTTCATTCCCGCATATAATAACACAAAACTATCAAAAAAGGAAATATATTATTCCTTAAAACGAAACAGGCGTGACCTAAAGTCACGCCCGCCCCGTATTAGAAAGAGAGTCTATAAAAAGTATGTAGTCAGCTATTTAATAACACGTACCTTAAGTACGCTTTCAATGGAATTTATTTCACTTACTATCTTATCATTAACTTCGGCTACGTCAAGTACCGAACATGCAAATTCTCCACGACTTTTATTGATAAGATTTTCAATGTTAATTCCGGAACTGGAGAAAACCGTTGAAAACTGTGCGATCATGTTTGGAATATTCTTATGAAGAATAAGCACTCTTGCGGCTGTCTGGCATACGCCCGCGTCTATTGCAGGGTAGTTAACGGAGTTTGTAATGTTACCGTTTTCCAGGTAATCCTTCAACTCACATACAGCCATCTTTGCACAATTGTCTTCGGATTCCTCTGTGGAAGCACCAAGATGAGGGATTAAAATAACACCCTTCATATTTGCGGTTGTAGGATTCGGAAAATCCGAAACATACCTTGCAACCTTACCGCTCTCAAGAGCAATGCCCATATCCTTTTCGTTTACAAGAAGGTCTCTTGCGAAATTAAGGATAACAACGCCCTGCTTCATAAGAGAAATGGCTTCCATATTTATCATGCCCTTTGTAGAATCCATAAGAGGAACATGAACTGTTATATAGTCACAATCGCGATAGATTTCTTCAAGCGTCTTAACGTATTTGACCTTACGCGAAAGCTTCCATGCATTTTGAACGGATACATAAGGATCGTAACCGTATACTTCCATGCCAAGAGATTCTGCCGCGTTTGCAACAAGAACACCGATGGCACCGAGGCCGATAACACCAAGTTTCTTTCCGTAAATTTCTTTTCCGGCAAAGACGGACTTTGCTTTTTCAACCTGCTTTGCAATATCTTCAAGAGAATGATTCTCTTTAACCCATTCCACACCGCCTACAATATCTCTTGAGGCAAGTAAAAGACCTGCAATAACAAGTTCCTTAACTCCGTTTGCGTTTGCTCCCGGTGTGTTAAAAACGACTATACCCTTTTCTGCACATTTGTCAAGAGGGATATTGTTTACTCCCGCTCCGGCTCTTGCTACCGCAAGAAGCTTATCCGAAAAGTCCATGTCGTGCATTGCAGCGCTTCTTACAAGAATTGCGTCTGCTGCATTAACATCATCAACCTGTGTATATTTATCGTCGAAAGTTTTGATCCCGACTTCAGATATCTTATTTAAACAATTATATGTATACATTTCCGAGCCCCCCGCATTATAAATTTTTCTTTTCGAATTCCTTCATAAATTCTACAAGTTTTACAACACCTTCTTTTGGCATTGCATTATATATGCTGGCTCTCATTCCGCCTACGGTACGGTGCCCCTTAAGACTTACAAGGCCATGTTCGGCGGCTTCCTTAACAAACTTCGCATCCAGCTCTTCACTTCCGGTTACAAAAGGAACATTCATAAGAGAACGATCTTCTTTTCTTACCGTTCCTTTAAAGAGTTTGCTCTCATCAAGGAAATCATATAAGATTTTTGCTTTCTCTTCGTTTCTTTGCTTGATCGCTTCAAGACCGCCCATTTTCTTAAGCCACTTGAAGACTTTTCCACAAATATATATTCCGTATGCAGGCGGTGTGTTGTATAAAGAACCGTTGTCTGCATGGGTTTTATACTTTAACATTGTAGGAGTTCCGGGAAGAGTATCTTCCGTAATAAGGTCCTCCCTTATGATTACGATCACAACTCCGGCAGGTCCGATATTCTTTTGTACGCCGCCGTAAATAAGACCATACTTTGTAACATCCACCGGCTCCGAAAGGAAACAGGATGAAACGTCTGCCACAAGGGTTTTGCCCTTTGTGTTAGGAAGTGTCTTAAACTTTGTACCGTAAATTGTGTTGTTTTCGCAAATATAAACGTAATCCGCATCCGGACTTACAGGAAGATCCGAGCAATCCGGAATATAAGAAAATGTCTTGTCTGCAGAAGAAGCAATGGCATTTGCCTTGCCGTAAATCTGTGCTTCCTGGTAAGCTTTCTTTGCCCACTGACCTGTAATGATATAATCCGCAACCTTGTTCTTCATAAGGTTCATAGGAATGGCTGCAAACTGCTGTGATGCGCCGCCCTGAAGGAAAAGCACCTTATAATTGTCCGGAATATTCATTAAGTCTCTTAAGTCCTGCTCCGCAGTCTTAATTATATTGTCGTAGGTTTTAGATCGATGGCTCATCTCCATTACGGACATGCCGCTGCCCTCGTAATCCAACATTTCTGCTGCTGCTTCTTTGAGAACTTCTTCAGGAAGCATTGCCGGACCGGCTGAAAAATTATAAACTCTTGCCATGATCATTACCCCTTTTCCACTTTTTTATTTTATGTTTTAAAATGTTAGCGCTTTAACCCGCTAAAATTTTAAAAACATTGTATTCCGTAGAAAGACATTTGTCAATCAAAAATTTAATATTTTTTTAACAAGTTCTATTTATCATCTTCTGTCATAACTTCGTCTATAGGAGCACCCGGCGCAACCATAGGCCAAACCTTGTCGTCGCTGTCCAGATTAAAGTCTATTACAACAGGTATGTTAAGTTTAACCGCTTCCCTAAGAACAGGCTCCACCTCTTCTTTTTTGGTAACTCTGTAGGCTTTTGCCCCCATTGCTTCCGCAAGTTTTACAAAGTCCACGCAGTCGTTAAGCGTTGTAAAGGAATATCTCTTACCGTAGAAAAGATCCTGCCACTGACGCACCATTCCAAGCACATGATTGTTAAACACCATCTGTATAACCGGAATGTTGTATCTGGTAGCGGTTGCCACTTCATTCATATTCATTCTGAAGCAACCGTCTCCGGCAATATTAAATACAGCCTTATCCGGATTTCCCACCTTTGCACCGATAGCCGCACCAAGGCCGTATCCCATGGTGCCGAGACCGCCGGAAGTAAGCAAAGTCCTTGGGTTCTTATATTTATAGAACTGGGCAGCCCACATCTGGTGCTGACCTACTTCTGTAACAACAATGGCATCTCCGCCGGTAATCTTATTTAAGGTCTCCATAATGAAAGGACCCGTAAGGCCTTTTTCGTTATATGCAAGAGGATACTTTTCCTTCATTTCGCGAACTTGAGAGAGCCACTCAGGGCGCTTTTTCTCTTCAATAAGAGGTATGATCTTTTTAAATACTTCCTTAACGTCCCCCGTTACGGAAGCATTTACTATAATATTTTTATTTATTTCGGCAGGATCGATGTCTATATGTAAAATCTTTGCTTTAGGAGCAAATTTCTTTGCATTTCCGGTAACCCTGTCGCTGAAACGCACTCCTACCGCCACAAGAAGATCGCACTTTGTTACGGCATAGTTAGAAGTCTTTGTGCCGTGCATTCCAAGCATTCCCATGTACTTTTCATCATTTCCGTTAAAGGCACCCTTGCCCATAAGAGAGTCGCAAACCGGCATTTCGGACTTATTTACAAACTCGGCAAGTTCGCCGGATGCACCGGATATTACGGCGCCGCCACCGACAAAAAGAACAGGGTTCTTTGCTGCATTTATCATGGAAACAGCCTTTTTAATCTCTTCCGGCTTTATGCTTTCCGAAGAAGGCAGTATTTCCTTAGGCTTTACATATTCGTATTCTGCCTCTGCCGATGTTACATCCTTTGTAATATCTATAAGCACAGGCCCGGGTCTTCCGCTCTTTGCAATCTCAAAGGCACGTCTGATTATAGGTGCAAGATTGTTTACATCTTTTACAATATAATTATGTTTGGTTATAGGCATTGTTATGCCTGCAATATCTATTTCCTGGAAGGAGTCTTTACCAAGAAGAGAGGTGCCTACGTTTCCCGTAATAGCCACCATAGGAACAGAATCCATGTATGCGGTTGCAATACCTGTTACAAGGTTTGTTGCACCCGGTCCGCTTGTTGCAATGCAGACGCCCACTTTACCCGTTGAACGCGCATATCCGTCTGCCGCATGGGCAGCTCCCTGTTCGTGGGAAGTAAGTACATGTCTGATTTCAGAAGAATGTTTGTAAATAGCATCATATATATTTAAGACGGCACCGCCGGGATATCCGAAAACGGTATCTACTCCCTGTTCCTTCAAACATTCTATTAAAATTTCCGAGCCGTTTATCTTCATTGCAGTCCTCCAGTATTCCTTCCGGCCAAGCCGGCATATATTAATCGTTTAAAGAAAGTACAGCACCCTTGGATGCGTCTGTTACGAGCTTTGCATATCTTGCAAGATAACCTGTTGTAATCTTAGGTTCCTTAGGCTTCCACTCAGCCTTTCTTGCTGCAAGTTCTTCATCGCTTACTTTCATGTTAAGGGTATTTGCAGGTATATCTATGCAAATGATGTCCCCTTCTCTTACAAGAGCAATAGGACCTCCAACCGCTGCCTCAGGGCAAACATGGCCAATTGAAGCACCTCTTGAAGCGCCGGAGAAACGGCCGTCCGTAATAAGGGCAACGCTTTCGCCAAGTCCCATTCCCGCAATTGCGGAGGTAGGATTAAGCATTTCTCTCATACCCGGGCCGCCCTTAGGGCCTTCGTAACGTATAACAACAACGTCTCCCGGATTGATCTTGCCGCCCTTTATTGCGGCAATGGCATCTTCCTCGCAGTCGAAAACTCTTGCAGGGCCTTCGTGCACCATCATTTCAGGGGCAACGGCAGACCGCTTAACTACGCATGTTTCCGGTGCAAGATTGCCTTTAAGCACTGCAATTCCGCCGGTTATGCTGTATGGATTGTCTATAGGTCTTATAACCTCAGTATTTAAATTAACCGCATTCTTTATGTTTTCACCTACGGTTTTTCCCGTAACGGTAATGCAGTTAAGATTAAGCAGGTTCTTCTTTGAAAGTTCGTTCATAACTGCCCAGACTCCGCCGGCCTCGTTAAGTTCTTCTATATAAGTACGCCCTGCAGGCGCAAGATGGCAAAGGTTCGGTGTTTTTGCGCTTATTCCGTTAGCAATGTCCGGGTTAAGCTCC
>JAILFQ010000370.1 GCA_024697505.1 Lachnospiraceae bacterium | reverse complement strand
CCTACCTGCGGGAGTGCAGGAGTGCTTCCTTCCATTCTTTACTATATGCGCCACCAGAAGGGCTTCCCTGAAAATGAAATAATAAATGCCCTTGCAACTGCCGGTGTTGTAGGCAACGTAGTAAGAACAAACGCCTCCGTTTCCGGTGCCGAATGCGGCTGCCAGGCAGAAATAGGAAGTGCCTGTTCCATGACTGCAGCAGGCATTGCAGAACTGTACGGCTTAGACCTCGGCCAGATAGAATACTCCGCCGAAGTTGCAATGGAGCATCATCTGGGCCTTACCTGCGACCCGGTTAACGGCCTTGTCCAGATTCCTTGCATAGAAAGAAACGCAGTTGCTGCCATGAGAGCCTTAAACTGCGTAAGCATAGCCCGCTTCCTTGCAGATACAAGAAAGATCTCTTTTGATGCTGTTGTGGAAACAATGAAGCAGACCGGAAAAGATCTCTCTGTAGATTACAAAGAGACCTCCCATGGCGGTCTTGCAAAATTATATGAATAAGATCCTATAAAAATGATCCTGCTAATTTTCGGCAATTAAATCCAGATTTTTAACGGCTGCCTCCACACCTTCTTTAAGTGCGGCAGCCTGTTCTTTTAATTTTTCAGATGAATGATCCGAGCACTGGTTTCCCATTTCTATATCCACAGAAGGAATTGTGGAATAAGAGGTCTGGGTAAGGTCTATATCCATGGACCTTCCGTTTCTTACCGGAAGCCCGGCAGCATAAACCGCATCTATTAACGCTTCTCCCAATATTTCGTGCTTTTCCCAGACAGACGCTACAGGCTCCATTGTCTTTAATCCATCCGGTACAGATATATAAAAAGCTCCTACGTCATAATCATAGCTGTCGGAATTAAAATGAATGGCAATATGCATATCCGCCACATTATTCGCTATAACCGTTCTTGCCACATTATCAAGCTGTACATCTTTTGAAGGTCTTATCATTAAAACGTCAAAGCCGGCTTCCAAAAGATAATCCTTAAGGTAACCCGCCAATTCCAATACCACTGCAGCTTCTGCAGTTCCATCGTTAAACTCCATTCCGGAGCTTACCGCAGTGGACATTATCGAACCTGCTGCCGTTGTTCCTCCGGTTAATTTGGGGCTTCCGTCCGGGTGGGAATATGTCTTTTGGGAACTGCCTTTATAGGTTCCATGCCCTGCATTTACCGCAACAATAACGTTATTTCTGTTTTCCTTTGCAAGATACATAATGCTTTCCCCTGTATTTATTGCAGACATATCTGCATATTTCCAGGAAAGATCAAGCCCTATCGTTTCCCCATCCAAATATCCGTTTTTAGAAGCCGGAACAGGTGTCGGTGTAGGTGTGTCAGTCGGTGCAGGCGTACTTGTCGGCTCAGGTGTACTTGTCGGTGCAGGTGTATTCGTGGGCGTCGGATCACTTGCGGGAGTTTCCCGTTTTAACCCGGAAGTCTGCCCGGAATCGGCTGTATTTTTTAAACTGCAACCTGAAAATATAAGAATTGGCAACGCAATAAACAGCACGTATTTTTTTAGATTTCCTGTTTTATTACTCATTTTCCACCTCTCAGTGTTCCTTTTTTAATTCATTAAATGATAGTATTAACTCTGTAAGCTGCTTTGCCATCTTTTTATGCGTAACAGCGCTTGGATGAAAATCTGTTGCGTAGCCGTCTTCTTCAAGCTGCAACGGCCACTTTATAAAAGACACGTTTTTAGTCCCTTCATCTCTTAGTTCTCCTACCACCTCTTTTATATCATTATCAACCTCGTCTCTCATAACTCCGATTGTACAAAGAATTCTTGACAAAGGATATTCACATGAAAGCTTTTTTACAAAGGACTTATAAACATCGCAGAACTCCTTGTCCCTTTCTGCTATTCTCCTGGTGTAGCTGGCATCGTTTGTGCCTATGTTAATAATTATGTAATCCGGGTTTAAATATTTTAGATCCCACTTTGTAAAGTTTTCTTTTTTCTGCCTCTTTTCCAGAGTAAGGTCAGCAAAGCCGAAAAGTTCCGGTATAAGCGGTTCATCTCTTCTTGGGGTGTTAACGCTTTCGTCCACGTAATGAGAGATCATTCCGTTTCCGCTCCAGGAAAAAAGTTCAAATTCCGAATTAAGTGCCCTGGCTGTAAGGCAGGCATAAGCGTTCCAAGGATTTTCCTGAGCAGTGTTAAACACATCTTTCCCAAGCACTCCTTCAATACCGTAACCACAGGTAATGGAATCCCCGATAAAAGCCAGTCTCGGTCCCTTTTCCTTTTCAGGTACAATAAGTTTCCCCGCAACCTGTATATCCTTAATCCCCAGACTTGCGAAAGCAGCCTCGGAATACTTCATAATCCTTACGGAAACCTCTCTCGGCTCATAGGAATTAAAAATGCTTATATCCTTTTCTTTCTCGTCCATCATTAGAGTAAAAGCAGGTTCTTCCCAGGTTCCTCCCCTTTCTTTAATAAAAACGGCAGCCCTTGCCCTAAGCTTTTCGTCATCAAATGCCATATCGGAAACAAGCTTTACCGAAGCACTGATCCCCTCAAACCTAAATTCCACAAATGATGCAGAATAGCCCAGATAAAGAACTCCATCACTTTCCGTAACCCTTCCGGAAACTTTTATTTTTTTTAGATCAAACAAACCTGCCACTTACAAATACCTCCCTGACCATGTTTCTACTTGCAATTGTAGCATAAAAAAACAAAAAAAGAAGAGACATGTGTGGTCATGTCCCTACTTTTTTGCAGTATCAGAAAGGATCTTACGATCCATAGTCAATTGGCAAATTAAGCGGCTGTAAACTTTATTCCTCTGTCACAGTCCCCAAGAACTACAGGTTCGGAATCAAAACCTACAACCTCACCTGTCTTAATATCTACATAGCAGTCATATTTCATAAATCCTGCATTGAAAATTACTTCGTTAAGGTCTCCGTCTTTAAGCACTACCGCATCCGTAATATCATAATTTTCAAGACCTGCGTATTTTATTACCGCTTTAATGGATTCTATATTATTTTCTCTTTGTGTCTTTGTGTTATTCTTTTCATTTTCTCTTTCAAGCTTTGCAACTACGTTCTTTGCTGCAACAAGTACTCTTTTTTTAAGTGCGTCTCTCATATTTTTCTACCTCCGTATACAAAAAACAATATCTTTTATGGGTTAAACGCTTTTTTCTTCGTTTCTCTCTTTGTGTTTTAATACTAACATCTAATTCTAAGAAAAAAATTAGAGGAAGAATCTTTTTTTGATTCTTCCTCATTTTCTTTGTTTCCTTATTTTTCAAGGCTTTTAAAGCTTTTCTTCATTTGTTTCTTCTTTATTTTCTTTCTTAGAAAGTTTTAAATTTTTATTATTTTTCTTATTATGCTCTTTTTTCTCAAGTTGTTTTTTTCTGCGGGTTACACGCTTTTCTTCCCGTTTTAATTCTTTTTTCTCTTCACGTCTTGCAAACTTTTCTTTTTCTTTATTAAGCTTTTCTATATATCTGGCCGCCTTTTTCTCAACCGCCATCTTTTTAAGTTCTGTCTTTCCTTCCGCTGTTTCTTTTATCTTTTCAATCTCCTCCTTCAAAAGAGGAAGTTTTATGGTAAAAGCGCTTCCCTCACCAAGAACCGATGAAACACTTGCGCTTCCGCCCATAAATTCAGACATTTCCTTAACCATTGCAAGCCCCAGGCCGGAACCGCCGTCTTCGCCTCTTGAAGGATCGGCCTGCCAAAACCTCTGCCATATTTTATCTTTATCTTCTTCCGATATTCCTATTCCGTCATCTTTTACGGTAATAACGGCAAATCTTCCCTCTTTTTTTAACGAAACCTTTATAGTTCCGTAGTCTTTCCCGTATTTATAAGCGTTTGTAAGAAGATTTTGTACTATCCTGCTTACAAGAAGAGGATTAAGTTTTACCTTTATTCCCTCTTCAATATTTGTACTTCTTTTTATTCCTCTTTCTTCTCTTGGGACAAATTCATCGCAAACCGCTTCAACTATCCCACTTAAATCTTCCTCCTTAAGAGGGTATCTGTCTACGCCCTGCTGCAATCTGGTAAGACTGAGAAGTTCTTCTATCAGCTCAGTCATATTTTTCCCCTGAGTTTCTATAACTTCCATGGATTTTAAGAAATCTTCTCTTGTAACATCTTTTCTTTTGGAACGATCTACTTGAGCCAGTATTACTGCAACAGGAGTTCTGAGCTCGTGAGAAACATCCGATGCAAATTCCTTTTCCGCATTAAAAGACTTCTCCAGTCTGGAAAACATTCTGTCAAAGGCATGGCTTAAATGCTTTATTTCTGATGGACCCCGTTTAAGATTAAATCTGGCGGAAAGATCATGTCCGTCTGAAATTGAACTTGCCGCCGCAATAATATTCTCAATAGGGTGAAAGGTACCAAGGGCAATAATCCATCCGCCCAATATGGAAAGTACTATTATGGTTGGTAACATGGACCACATTATAACTTTAATAACATGCATAAGACCGGACTTATCGTTTACATTCACAAGTCCTCTTACCCATATTTCTCCTATGGTCATGTCTACATAACGATCATATATATAATAAGATTCTTCTCCGACAGAATATGTTCTTATTATCGTTTCTTTAAATTCTATGTCTCCAAGTTCAACATTTTCCGGGTATGCTCCGTTAAGGATTTCTCCGTTTCCGTTGTATATAACCGTATATACGCCTCTTGAAAAGAACTTTATGTCGTCCCACTCAAATTTCCCCCGGTCATACTCAAGATTATTCACATTTTTGTTTACCGTCTTCACAAGACGCCCCGCAGGATCCTCATCTACGGCGCTTCCGTTGATTACAAAAACAAAGACCAGGACCATGGCCGAAAGCAGCACTATCATTAATGTGAACCATGCCGTAAGCCTTAACTTTGCAGACATTCTTACTCCTCCCTAAGAACCCAGCCGGTGCCCCATACCGTATGAATAAGCTTTTTATCATAGCCGGCATCCAGCTTCTTTCTCAAATACCCCACATACACGTCAACAACATTTGTTCCGCCTTCATAGTCAAAATTCCAAAGGTTGTTTTCTATCATTTCCCTTGTAACAACAACTCCCTTATTTCTTACCATATATTCCAGCAAGGCAAACTCTTTTGCGGTAAGTTCCACTTTGTTTCCTGCTCTTGTAACTTCATGGGTAGATCCGTTCAAAGTTAAGTCTCCCACTGTGTACTCATTGGACCTGTTACCTGTATACTTTCTGGTCATTGCCCTTATAACCGCAAGAAGTTCAGAAAAGTCAAAAGGCTTGACCAGGTAGTAATCGCCGCCGCTTTCAAGTCCTGCCACCTTGTCGGCTATGCTGTCTTTAGAGGTAAGAAAAAGCACAGGTGTCTGGTTTCCTTCTCTTCTAATGGTTTTAACAAAAGTAAGCCCGTCCATCTTAGGCATCATTATATCCAAAACTATTACATCGTATTCTGCTGCCTTAATATAGTCCAAAGCCTCAAGGCCGTTGAAACATGAATCAACGCTGTATCCTTCATCTTTTATGGCCTCTGCTATTATCCCGTTAAGATGTTTTTCGTCTTCTACAACAAGTATCCTCATTTTCCCTCCAAAAAAAGAAAAATAATAGGTTTCAAACCTTATTTATTATAGCATAGATAAATGATGTGTGCTATAATCACAACCGTTGTAAAGACAAACGAAAGAGAGGAATTTAATTTCCATGAGTAATACTATACTTGATAGTTTTAAGGAAAAATTAAGATTAAAAAACATTTTAATGATGCTTGTAAGTGTCTTTTTTATGGGCGTTTCCGTTGCCCTTTTAAACCTCACTGACTTTGGACCGGATCCGTTTTCCGCCCTTAATTATGCCATCTGCACAATTTTCAATATAGACCTCGGACCATGCGAGCTTGTTGTAAATGTAGCGCTCATTGTGGTTCTTTTTATTGCAGACAAGACCTTATTCGGGCCCGGCACCATCGGAAACATGGTAATTGTGGGCTATGCAGCAGACTTTACCAAGTGGCTTGTTTTTAAGCTTTTCCCGGAATTAACCTTCGACTCCCTTTCCTTAAGAATTATTGTAATGATACCTGCATTTATAGTATTTCTTATTGCTGCGGCTTTATACATGAATTCCAAGACAGGAACTTCACCTTATGATGCAGCATCATTCTTTATTTATAATAAAGTAAGCAAAAACGGAGAAAGAAAAATAACCTTCCGCCTTGTAAGAATTATATATGATGCTCTTGTTACTCTTCTTGCGGTAGGTCTTGGATTTATCGGCGGAAAGCAGAGCGTTGGAATTATGACGATTCTTATGGTATTTGCTTTAGGTCCTGCGGTAGACCTTGTCGGAAGCCTTTTAAACAAAAATAAAAAAAATTGACCTTTACAAATTAATTCAACTATGCAATAATTTTCACGGAGAAAAAAGTTCCTTTAAGACTGGTACGAGATGCCGGCAAGGTTCTGCATAGATTTCCTTAGCCCCGCTGTGGGTATAAGTATGTATAATCAAGCCAAGGCATCGAAAGGTGTTTTGGCTTTTTCTTTTTATTCGGAGGTAGTTATGGCTGTTTACAAAGCAACCCTTATGGATGATGCCGCTGTTGGCAGAGCCCTTAAACGTATTGCCCACGAAATTCTTGAAAAAAACAACGGTTGTGAAAACCTTTGCCTTGTGGGTATTAAAAGAAGAGGAATTCCTCTCTCAAAAATAATTGCAGACAATATTAAAAGCATAGAAAACACAGAGGTTCCGGTAGGTAGTCTGGATATTACCTACTACAGAGACGACATGCAGCACAACTCATCAGACCCCATTATTCATGAGTCTCAAATCCCATTCGACATAACCGGAAAAACCGTTATTTTGGTGGATGATGTTCTCTACACCGGGCGTACCGCAAGGGCCGCCATGGAAGGTGTTATGAAATCCGGAAGACCTGCTGCCATTCAGCTTGCGGTTCTTGTGGACCGGGGACACAGAGAACTCCCTATTCGCGGTGATTATGTGGGAAAAAACGTTCCAACTTCAAAAAGTGAGCATATATCGGTTAAACTTCCACCATTTGAGGATATAACCTCAGTAGAACTTTTTGGTTAACACGGGAGAGAAACCCGATTAACATATATAAAACATCTAATATTAAACGGCACCCGAGTGTGCAGAATATGGAGGATTTATTTATGAAACTTACTTACAACGTAGAAGACAGGCCGAATTTTAGTAAGGTGCTTATCTTCGCATTCCAGCAGTTACTTGCCATTCTTGCAGCAACAATTGCTGTTCCGGCTATTGTAAAAAACGGCATGTCCGCATCTGCTGCTCTTTTCGGAGCAGGTGTAGGTACTCTGGTTTACCTTTGCTTCACCAAATTTAAGAGCCCTGTTTTTCTTGGTTCTTCTTTCGCATTTATCAACTCTATGCTTGCAGCTTTCGCAGGAGCAGCTTCCACAGCAGTCGGTTATCTCGGACTTATTATAGGTGCTTTTTTTGCAGGCCTCGTTTATGTGATCCTTTCTATTATTGTTAAATTTGCAGGCGTTAAATGGATAGACAAACTCATGCCACCTGTTGTAATAGGACCTACCGTTGCAATTATCGGTCTTACTCTTGCAGGAAACGCAGTTTCAGACCTTTCAGGTGCAAAAGTAACAACAAACACCTATGTTTGCATTATCTGCGGTATTGTTACCCTCTTTGCAACAATGATCAGTTCCGTTTTCGGTAAAAAAATGATGAAAATGATTCCTTTCATCATCGGTATCGTTTGCGGTTATATAGTAGCAACCATCTTTACTTTGGTAGGTAATTCCACAGGAAATGCAGATCTTGTTGTTATAGATTTCTCTAAGTTCTCTGACATGAAGTGGATACCTGATTTCACATTTATTGAAGCCTTCAAGGGCTTTGAAAGCTTAACACCAAGCTACTTTGCAACAGTACTTGTTGCATATATTCCTGTTGCATTTGTAGTTTTTGCAGAACATATAGCAGACCACAAGAACCTTTCTTCCATCATTGAAAGAGACCTTCTTGAAAACCCGGGACTTTCCCGTACACTTCTCGGTGATGGTGTCGGTTCTGCAGTAGGTGCCTTCTTCGGCGGCTGCCCTAACACAACATACGGCGAATCTGTCGGATGCGTTGCCATTTCAGGAAATGCTTCCGTTATTACAATATTTACAACATCAATAATGGCAATAGTTGCTTCCTTTATTGCTCCTTTTGTAGCATTACTTGCTACAATCCCTGCTTGCGTAATGGGCG
>JAILFQ010000364.1 GCA_024697505.1 Lachnospiraceae bacterium | reverse complement strand
CCGCTCGAAGGGGAATCGACCCCCTGATTTCGCCGTGAGAGGGCGACGTCTTAACCGCCTGACCATCGAGCCATATCCTCGCTTTTCGCAAGCAAGGATTACTATACACTACCGCAAAGGAAAATGCAAGCAATTTTTTAAATTTTTTATCCAAATAAGTCCATAATTGAAAACTGATCGGATTTTGGTATGCTTCCAAGTATACCAAATTCGGCCATTTTATCTACAACCGTCTGTGTTGCCTTGGTTCTTGTCTTAAAATCGTCTCTGGATACGAAAGGCCCCGCCTTTACAGCTTCTACGATAAGATCCGCAGCCTTTTCACCAAGACCTTCTATACTGTCAAATGATGGCATAAGCTTACCGTCTATGATCTGGAATGCATGAGCTTTTGCCTTAAAAAGATCTATAGGCATGAATTCAAGCCCTCTTGCATACATCTCTTCTACCAATTTCATGTTTTCAAGAGTATCCTTCTCTTTATCCGAAGCTTCGTTTGATTCTATCTTTTTTTGGATCTCTTTCATATTCTTTCTGAGGACATCTATACCAAAGCACATCTTCTCATAATCAAATGAGTTTGCTCTTATACCGAAGTATGCAGCATAATATGCAAGAGGATGGTATATCTTAAAGTAAGCGACTCTGAAGGCCATCATCATATAAGCGGTTGCATGAGCCTTAGGGAACATGTACTGAATACGTTTACATGACCAAATATACCAGTCAGGAACATTCTTTTCCTTCATGGACGCTTCCATTTCAGGTGTAAGTCCCCTACCTTTTCGAACAGATTCCATTATCTTAAAGGCAAGTCCCTTTTCAACCCCCATGGTAATAAGGTATCTCATAATATCGTCTCTTGTACATATACACTTATCAAGGGTACAGGTTCCGTTATTGATAAGTTCCTGAGCGTTATTGGTCCAAACGTTGGTTCCATGAGAAAGACCTGAGATTCTAACCATGTCAGAGAAATTTTTAGGTTTTGTTTCTCTAAGCATCTGCATAACAAAATTTGTACCGAGTTCAGGAAGACCAAGGCTTCCGAGATCATTTCCGCTTATATCTTCCGGTTTGATTCCAAGAGCTTCCGTTGAATGGAATAAGGAAACTATCTTAGGATCGTCCATAGGAAGATTAAGAGCATCAACTCCCGTAAGATCCGAAAGTCGTCTTATCATTGTAGGATCCTGGTGTCCCAGTATATCAAGTTTTAAAAGGTTATGGTCAATGGAATGATATTCAAAGTGGGTTGTAACAATATTACTTGTCATATCATTTGCAGGCCTTTGTATAGGCGTAAAGGAATAGATGTTTTCTCCGAAAGGAAGAACTACTATTCCGCCCGGATGCTGGCCCGTTGTACGTCTTACACCTATCATTCCGGATGAAAGCCTTTTAACTTCTGCATCCCTATGCTTCATACCATGACATTCGTCATATTTTAAAACGTAGCCGTAAGCAGTTTTATCCGCAAGAGTACCGACAGTACCTGCTTTAAAGGTCTGGCCTTTACCAAATATTACTTCGGTATATTCGTGAGCCTTGGACTGGTATTCATCGGAGAAGTTAAGGTCTATATCAGGCTCCTTATCTCCGTAGAAACCAAGGAAGGTTTCAAAAGGAATGTCGTGGCCGTCCTTAATAAGCTTCTTTCCGCAATTAGGACATATCTTATCAGGCAAATCAAAACCGCAGATACCGTTACGCTGCGCCTCTATAACGGTTTCCGAATCAAAATCGGAATAAAAGCAATTAGGGCAATAATAATGCGGTCTAAGCGGATTAACCTCTGTAATACCGGACATGGTAGCTACAAATGATGATCCTACCGAACCTCTGGAACCTACCAGATATCCGTCCTCATTGGACTTCCAAACCAGTTTTTGGGCAATGATATACATAACCGAGTAACCATTACTGATAATGGACTTAAGTTCATGTTCCAGTCTTTCGGCTACAGGTTCCGGAAGGTTTTCACCATACATTGAATGGGCCTTATTGTAACAGATCTTACGAAGATCTTCATCAGAGTTTTCAATGACCGGAGGACATTTATCAGGTCTTACGGGAGAAATCTTCTCACACATATCATAAATCTTATGAGTATTTGTAATTACGATTTCCTCTGCTTTTTCTTTTGGAAGATAAGAAAACTCATCCAGCATTTCCTGAGTTGTCCTGAAGTACAAAGGTGCCTGCGGTTCATCATCTTCCCATTTTGCATACAACATCATTCTTCTATACGATTCGTCTTCAGGATTTAAGAAATGACAGTCGGTGGTTGCAACAACCGGCTTATTATACTTTTCACCAAGACTTATGATCTTCTTATTATACTCTATGAGGTCGTCTACCGATGTAACCTGAGGAACCTTATCGCTGTCTATCATAAAGATATTGTTTCCAAGAGGCTGAATCTCATAATAGTCATAAAACTCACAAAGTCTGTCGATCTCATCAGGAGATTCGTTTCTTATAAGGGCCTGGAAAAGTTCTCCGGCTTCACAGGCCGAGCCCACTATGATCCCCTCTCTGTTTTCTGTAAGAAGAGACTTAGGTATACGTGGAAATCTGCTGAAATATTTTATGTGTGACATAGAGATCATTTTATAAAGATTGATTCTTCCTATGTCATTCTTAATAAGAAGTATGCAGTGATACAGGTGCATCTTCTTAATCTGTTCAGGAGGGATAACGGCAATATCCTCTATATGAGCAAGGTCGTTAATACCTTTTTCTTTAAGCTTTTGTAAAAACTTAAGATAGATTCCGGCTGTTGCTTCAGCATCGTTTACGGCTCTGTGGTGGTCTTTTAAAACCACATTCACCGCTTCTGCCACGGTATCCAGCTTTGTATTTTTAATATCCGGAAGCAATACTCTTGCAAGGCCTACAGTGTCTACAATTGTATAATCAAATGGCAGACCGAGTTTTGCAGCTTTAATGCGGGTAAATCCGGTGTCAAATCCGGCATTATGGGCAACAAGAACACAGTCCTTACAAAAGTCGAGGAACTTAGGAAGTACCTGGTCAATAGTCTCTGCACCTATTACCATATCATCAGAAATACCTGTTAATTTTTCAATTCTTGCAGGTATAGGGATCTTCGGATCGATAAAAGTTGAAAAACGGTCTATTATCTCACCGTTTTGCACCTTAACGGCACCGATTTCTATGATCTTATCGTTTTCCTTGTCAAAACCTGTTGTTTCTATATCATATACTACAGCTGTAGCGTCCAATGTCTGACCTTTATCATTTTCAACAATCTTGTTATCGTCGTCAACAAGATAGCATTCTACACCATAGATGATCTTAAAGTTCTGGTATCTTTCCATTTTTTCCGGATCGTCCTTGAACTTTTTAGGATCTAAAGCATGGTTTGCAACAGGGAACGCCTGTACTACACCATGATCTGTGATCGCTACGCCGGGCATTCCCCAATCAAAAGCTGTTTCAACAAGAACTTTAGGGTCTATAACCGCGTCCATTTCTGAGAAGATTGTATGGGCGTGAAGTTCCACTCTCTTTTCGCCCTCATAGTTATCCATTCTTTTCTTAACAAAACTCTTTATCTGCTTTATACCTACAATGTTAACCAAACCTATTTCCCTTTTATAGTTGTCGAATAAAGCCTGGCCTTTTAATTTAACAAAGTTTCCCTCTTTAAGTTTGTCTTTATAAGCAGCGTATTCTTCAATCTCAGGAAAGATTTTGAATGTAATGGAATCCGTAAAATCGGTAATATCTACTATTACAATCTTTCTGTCTCCCTTTTTGGTGTCTTTTTCATCAAGGAAAGTAATCTTTCCTTGTACAACCACTTCTCCTATTTCATCTTCAATATCCGATATCTTGATGCAATCTAAAGGATTTGCGGGATCTTCAAATGGCCTTCCGTAGAAAATATCCGGATCTTCAAATAATCTTTTCTTCATAAACTTTGAATCAAAACTCTTCTTATTTCCGGTCTTTTTATAATCATTTTTATTACTGTCGTTTGAAGGATCGGAGGAAGCTTTTACCTGAGAAGCACCGGTATTTGTTACAGATACTGTAACTTTTCCGTCTTTTTCGTTTTCCTTTTTAGAAGTGTTTTTATTCTCTGCGGCAGGTGCTTTTTGTTCGGTATTTGCACCGGTTTCCGTATGTCTTACAGGATATTTAAACACTTCAGGTTTTTCCTCTTCTTCTTTCTTTTGCATATCTACAAAATTATATAAAATTGTTATGTTAAATCCATACCGGTCATTGAAGATGTTTGTAAGTTTATTCTTTAAATACTCGGATTCATTAACAAAAATGAAATTATTATCGGCAGTGATTGTTAGAATATCATTTGTACCGTTTTCAGAGGATGAAAACTCTAACTCAGACTGGCACAACAACATGGAAGCGATCCTGTTTTCGTTTCGGATCTCTTCCTCTGTATCTGACTTTATAACATCCCAAAGATTTTTGGGATCATACTGTGATGAAAGCTTGTACTTTGTTTTGATCTTATAACTATTTCCGGCGTATTTACCTTTTTGAGAATTCAAAGTATTTTCAAGTTTCTTTATTTCTTTATTTGAAAGGATTCTGGAAGATTCTGTATGAATAATGGCTTCATTCTTGTTACTGCTTGAAGCACAAAGCTTTTTCACTTCCACATCCTTAAAAGATTCGACGGTATCTTCATCTGCCACAAGGTTTTCAAAAAGTCTAAAGATATCCATTCTATTTCCTCCCCCCAACTTTTTTAAAGCATTTTATCCAGTTCCTTCTTCAACTCTATAAGAAGGTCTTCCTCTTTGACCTTTCTTATAACTTCGCCTTTCTTAAATATAAGGCCTTCTTTATAGCCTCCGGCTATTCCCAGATCTGCCTCTTTTGCCTCTCCCGGTCCGTTAACGGCACATCCCATTACCGCAAGCTTAATATCTAAAGGATAACCCTCAACCAGTTTTTCGACATTTGCTACAAGAGGGATTAAATCTATTCTTGTCCTTCCACAGGTAGGACAAGAGACAACTTCTATTCCTCCTTTTCTTAAGCCAAGGGTTCTGAGTATAATCTTTGCAGACTTTATTTCTTCTACCGGATCTGCGGTAAGAGAAACTCTGATAGTATCTCCTATTCCCTGTCCAAGTATCATCGCAAGTCCCATTGCAGATTTGATATTTCCGCCGGTAACCGTTCCGGACTCCGTTATTCCGACATGCAAAGGATAATTTGTTTTACCTGAAATAATCTCATGCGCTTTTACAGACATAAGTACATCCGAAGATTTAATGCTTATTACAAGATTGTCATAGCCAAGATCTTCAATAATGGCACATTTATCAAGCGCACTTTCAACAAGACCTTCAGCAGTTACGCCTCCGTATTTTAAAATAAGGTCCTTTTCAAGAGATCCGCTGTTTACACCGACTCTTATCGGAATATTCCTTTCTTTGGCTACATCAACAACTGCTTTGATCTTGTCTTTGCTTCCTATATTTCCCGGATTTATTCTTATTTTATCTGCACCGTTTTCCATAGCGGCTATCGCAAGTTTATAATCAAAGTGAATATCTGCTACAAGAGGGATATTTATCTGCTTTTTAATATCAGAAAAAGCCTTGGCAGCATTCATATCCGGAACTGCACACCTGATTATTTCACAACCGGCGGTTTCAAGTTCTTTGATCTGTTTAACCGTAGCATTTACATCATCGGTTCTTGTATTGGTCATGGATTGAATGGCAATTTTATTATTTCCGCCTATAGAAAGGCCACCTATACTTACAACTTTGCTCTTTCTTCTGATAATGCCTTTTTCCAACATATAAGTTTCCTCTTTTACTTAAAAAGTCCAATAATATCTTTGAATAAAACCATGATCATTATTGCAAATAAGACCATAAGTCCTCCCAGATGAATTTTACCTTCAACTTCGCGATTTACAGGTTTTCTT
>JAILFQ010000354.1 GCA_024697505.1 Lachnospiraceae bacterium | reverse complement strand
CTAATAAGTATATCACATTTAATACACTTATAGTATATACTAAAAGGTGTAATAATGCAACTACAAAACACAGTTAATGTATTTACATTTACTGTATTTACAAAGGATTTTTTAATATGTTATATTATAAATAGTTCAGATAGGTGTATTATTTCAATCTATACATATCTGAGAACAATGAAAGGGGAACAAAAAGATGGCTACAAAGCAAAGGAGTAATCTGTTTGCAAACAGATTAAAATCCATTAGAATAAGCAGAAAATTAAAGCAGGCAGAGTTTTGTGAAAACTTCTCTATTTTTTGTGGAATGGACAAAAAACTTCCGGTTTCTACATTATCATCATGGGAGATTGGAGCCAAGAGACCAAGCTATGAGACTTTAATTCAGTTAGCTGATTATTTTGGGATAACCGTAGACTTCCTCGTTGGAAGAAGCTCTTCCGAAAACGAAAGTGTTGGTTCAAAAGGATTTCTATTCCTTGATGATTTCCTGGTGGAGATCGACGAAAAAGACCTGGTGCTTTACGACAACAAGCCGGTATTTATCACTTATAATGACGGTCAGAAAAATTATGGAGAATGGGGAATCTATAATAAGCGAAAAGATGTCTTTAGATGTTCTGAGCAATCAGTAAGGCATGCACCATTTTTCAAATATTACGCTTGTACGCCGGATTCATTCCCGCAGCCAAAACGAATTAAATAATAAAAATTGCAATATGTCAGCTACGGCTGGCATATTTTTTTGTTAATTTTGACAAATTTTAAAAAAACTCTTGTAAACGGTACGCTAAAGGTGTAAATTATTATTAATCCAATTCCTTATTTTTCCTGTTATTGTTGACGGTGAGACAAGTTTCTCACCGCAGCGTATAATCCCGAATTAAGGGCCTTCCGACAAGTGAATGTCGGTAAAACAGTCATCCTCTCTTACAGAGTGGGTGATTTTTTTATTGGAATTTTTTGTATTGTAAAAAATACACAAATGGTGTAATATCATTGTGTAAAGATTACAACAATCCAAAAGGAGGATATAAATGGCACAGCTTATAAGATGCCCACATTGCAACAAGTTCATAGATAAAGATTCAAATATATGTCCTAAGTGCTCACAGCCTCTTACAGACAAGAAGCCCGCACAGGAGAAGCAGGAGCAGCAAAGAGAACAGCCCAAGATCCAAAAGGCTGTACCAAAGCCTGAGCCTGTACAAGAAGAAAACGAGCCTGATGTAATTGATTCGAATATTGTAAGCGAAGAGCCTGTTTATAAGCCTTACAATTCCGAACCGCAACCTGAAGTAGCAGAGCAACCTGAGGATATAGAAATAAATGAGCCCGAAGAGCCCGTTTACGAAGAGCCAGAACCCGCTCCCGAGCCTCAATCCGAAAGATCTGCAAGAAAAACTCCGGAACCTGAACCGGTGGTAGAAGAAGAGGAAAACGAAGAACCTGAAGAAGAACAGATTTCCACAGATAAAGAGATGGAAGCCTTCTATGCCTCAATGAATCAGAACAAGACCAACAAGGCAGATAAAAAGAAAGAAGAAAAATCCTCTGATGATGAGACAAAGGGCAAAAAGCTCGCTGGGTTTGCAGGGAATTTTGCCTCAAACATCGTTAATAATTCCAAGGCAATTATCGGTAAGGGTAAGTCTGCCAAGGATGATGAACCCGAAGAGGAAGCACAGGAAGAAGAAGACACTTCGCCAAGAGCTGCTTTTACAAGAGAACGTGCAAGAAATATAAACACTGACTCTCAGAAAAAAGCCTATAATGCTAATGCGGATGGCTATTATGATTATATAACTGCCGAGATCGATGCAAGAACAGAACACGTAACAACTGAAATGGTTATCAAAACTATTTCCTTTATTGCCATCGTAATTGTAGTTGTAGTAGGCATGATCAACTTCATTTAAAGAGGTTTTTATGAGCAAAAACGATTCATTTTTAACTTTCAAAGAACTTCCAGCATGTATCAGAGGCCAGCTAGTTTCTTTTGGGATATTAGGGATTGGACTTGTTATATTTGGCTTATCTGCTGCAATAGGAATGCAGTCATTACAAATATTACTTGGAATGCTTATAATGCTTGTAGCCTTCGCAGTATATTGCTTATCCTGGAGTCTCCCGTTCTTTACTAATAAAGTCCTGATAATAGAGGGTAAAGTCAAAGAAATTGAGAACAGTGAAAAAACAGAGAAAGGCTTAACAGGCACGTTTGCAAGAGAGCTTGTAAGATATACATTCACGCTCGATGTTGGTGGTGAAGAAGTGAGCGTTATCAAGACCGGTTCCAAGATCAAGAAAAAAGATGTTAACGTGGTTTTGTATGTGCCGGAAGATGCAGTGAATAAAAAAGCTGATGGAACAACCCTTATAAGTCGTGTTTTATATACTGAAATCACAAGATGAGCAAGAAAAAACAGCCTCGCTACTAAAAGTAGCGGGGCCTTTTCTTTACATGCTTTCAAGCATCTTAATGAGCTTATTTAATTTCTTTATAAGAGCTTCTTTTGTAGATTTATTTATCTTTGTCTTTGTAATCTCCT
>JAILFQ010000327.1 GCA_024697505.1 Lachnospiraceae bacterium | reverse complement strand
GTTTATTATACAACAAAGGAATACACCAGTCTTACAGAGTCCACAAGCGGTGAGTATTGTGGAATAGGCTCCTACGTTAGTCAGGATCTTAAGACAAATGTTATTACTTTGACCAATCCTTTTGAGGGAGGACCTGCAGCTAAGGCGGGAATCATTGCCGGAGACATACTCTTAAAGGTTAACGGTGTTGATATTAAGGATTACATCCTTGATAATGTAGTGGCAATGATGAAAGGTGAACCGGGGACTGAGGTTGTGCTTACCGTCTCCAGAAACGGTAAGGAATTGGAATTTACGGTTATCAGAGCCAAAATTGAAGTGCCTACCATTTCTTACGAGATGAAGGAAGGAAATGTGGGCTACATAAAGATAGAAGAATTTGATGAAATTACGGTAAAGCAGTTTAAAGAAGCAATAGACACTTTAACAGAGAAAGGAATGACTTCTCTTGCAATTGATGTAAGAAATAATCCGGGCGGACTTCTTTCTTCTGTAGGAGATATGCTGGACTACCTTCTTCCTAAAGGCAAACTTCTTGTTTATCAGGAATATAAAAACGGCAACAGAGATAATCTTTATGCAAAAGAAAAAGACCATATGGATCTTCCATGTGCGGTACTTATAAACGGAAACTCCGCATCTGCCGCAGAGATCTTTGCAGGAACGATGCAAAGCTACGGAGAGGCTTTTCTTATCGGAACCCAGTCTTTCGGAAAAGGAATTGTCCAAAGTATTATTCCGCTTAGTGACGGTTCTGCCTTTAAGTTTACTACAGCAAAATATTATCTTCCAAACAATGTTTGCATTCATGGTGTAGGGTTAACTCCCGATTATGTTCTTGAACTTGAAAAGAACGAAGAAGGTATTGTGGAAGTGGACAACCAGCTGCAGACAGCTTTGGAACTTTTAAGTGTAATGGCAAGTGATAATTAATTAAGAAATAGAAAGATAAAAGTCCGCTTTACATTTCTAAATTTGTGTGGTAGTATATTTCCCATACGAACAATTGTATTTGCTGTGCGGACAAAAAAGAGAGGTCAATTAATGGATGAAGAGACATTTTATGTCGTAAAGAAACGAGCTGTTCCTGAGGTCCTTCTTAAGGCTGTGGAGGTTAACCACCTTTTGGAGTCCGACAAATATATGACTGTTCAGGAAGCTACAGAAAAAGTGGGATTAAGTCGCAGTTCTTATTATAAGTACAAGGACGATATTCTTCCTTTTCACGAAAATAATCGTGGAAAGACGCTTACATTTATGCTTCAGGTTGAGGATAAGCCCGGAATTCTTTCGGATGTTCTTAAAAAGCTTGCCGACGGAAAAACCAATGTGCTTACCATTCATCAGGCTATACCTGCCGGCGGTACGGCATCTATAACCATAAGCATAGAAATAAGACCGGAAACGGAGAATACAGAGTCTCTCGTGCATCAGATAGAGTCTGTTGCCGGAGTACATTATCTTAAAATTCTCGGCTGCGAATAACAAAGGAGATAACATGAAGATAGCGGTTTTAGGATACGGAACGATCGGCTCCGGAGTTGTGGAAGTAATAGATACAAACAGGGAGAGTATAGCAAAGCGTGCAGGAGAGGAAATTGAGGTTAAGTATGTTTTGGACCTCAGGGATTTCCCGGGCTCACGCATTGAAAAGATTCTTACCCACGACTACAGGCAGATAGTGGAAGACCCTGAGGTTGGCGTCATTGTGGAAACCATGGGCGGAACCGAGCCGGCTTACACATTTGTTAAAGAAGCTTTATTAAGGGGAAAGAGTGCCTGCACTTCCAATAAGGAACTTGTTGCAAAGCATGGTGCCGAGCTCCTTGAGATTGCCCGCCAAAAGAAGGTTAACTTCCTTTTTGAAGCCAGTGTCGGTGGAGGAATACCTATTATCAGGCCTTTAAACCAGTCCATTACCGCAGATGAAATAGAAGAAATTTCCGGAATTGTAAACGGAACAACAAATTATATACTTACAAAAATGTCCAAAGAGGGCATGAGCTTTGATACAGCGCTTGCACGTGCTCAGGCTAAGGGCTATGCCGAGCGTAACCCTGAGGCAGACATAGAAGGAAAAGATGCTGGAAGAAAGCTTGCCATTCTTTCTTCTCTTGCTTCCGGCAAGCAGGTGGATTTTGAGGACATCTATATGGAAGGAATCTCAAAGATTACGGAATCCGATTTTAAGTATGCCGAAGCGCTGGGAGCGCAGATTAAGCTTATTGCAAGAAGCAAAAGGCAGGATGGCTCTTTTGTGGCAATGGTCACACCTATGCTTATTCGTCAGACCAATCCTCTTTACAGTGTAAGCGGTGTGTTCAATGCAATACTTGTTAAGGGGAATATGCTTGGAAACGTTATGTTTTACGGCGCAGGTGCAGGTAAACTTCCTACTGCCAGCGCAGTTGTTTCCGATGTAATAGATGCAATAAAGCATAAAGGAAAGAACATTATTACAATCTGGAGCGGCCATAAACTGGAACTTCTTAATGTATTACAGGCAAAGAACAACTTCTTTGTAAGAGTACCGGAGAAG
>JAILFQ010000300.1 GCA_024697505.1 Lachnospiraceae bacterium | reverse complement strand
CCGAAGAGAAGCCGGCATCTTCAAATGCACATGCAGAAGATAACATACACAAGCCTGAAACCGATAAATCTGTTTCTCCGTTTACTGAATACGAACTAAAATTAATGTCTTTAAAAGAAGAGTCTATGAAAGAAGATTCTTTTAAGGAAGAACCGTTAAATAAAGCTGTGGAAACCGATGCATCTGCCAAGCCTCAGCAAATTTCTTTAAATCTTTTTGAAAAAGAGCACTCAAGGCCTTTCAGATTAGTAGGACAGGTTTTTTCCACATACTGGATAATCGAGATGGATGACCAAATGTTTATGATAGACCAACATGCGGCTCACGAAAAAGTTTTATATGAAAGAACAATGAAAAAGATAAATAATGAAGAAGTTGTTCCTTCACAGACAATATTTCCACCGATGGTAGTCTCGTTATCTATGAGAGAGATGGAATGTTTCAGGAATAATGCAAAAGTTTTTGATAAGCTTGGATTTACAATAGAAGAATTCGGCGGAAACGAAGTAAAAGTTTCGGAAGTTCCGGCAGATCTTGTAAGAGTAAATGCAAGAGTATTGCTACTTGAAGTATTGGATTCTCTGTTAAACGAAAGAGAATTGAAAAATGCCGATGCCATAACGGAAAAGGTCGCTTCGGTATCATGTAAAGCTGCCGTAAAAGGAAACAATGTGCTTTCCGAAGCAGAGGCCAAACAGTTGATAAGCGATATGCTTACCCTTGAAAACCCATATCACTGCCCACATGGCAGACCAACAACAATTTCAATGTCCAAATATGAAATTGAGAAAAAATTCAAGAGGATCATTTAATGAAAGATAACCCTTTAATCATTCTTGCAGGGCCTACAGCTGTAGGTAAAACAAAACTTTCCATTGAACTTGCCAAAAGTCTTAATGGTGAGATCATATCTGCCGATTCCATGCAAGTATATAAGGGTATGGATATTGGTACTGCAAAGATCACCAAAGATGAAATGCAGGGCATTCCACATCATTTAATTGATATATGTTCTCCTTTGGAAGATTTTAATGTTGTTTTATTCAAAAAACTTGCCAAAGAGAAAGTTAAAGAAATACAAAGCAGAGGTCATGTCCCAATTCTTACGGGAGGAACCGGTTTTTATATTCAGGCTCTTTTGTATGATATAGATTTTACTGAAAACGATGATGACCACACCTACAGAGAAGAACTGCAGAGCTATGCTGAAAAAAACGGAGCTCTTGCCCTTCATGATATGCTTTGCAAAGTAGACAAAGAAGCAGCGGAGAAAATACATCCCAATAATGTTAAAAGAGTTATAAGAGCTTTGGAGTTTTATAAAAAGAGTTCCATGAAGATCTCCGAACACAACAAAGAACAAAGTATGAATGAATCTCCATACAACTTTGTTTATATTGTTCTTACAGATGAGAGAAGCCTTCTTTATAAAAGAATTGAAGAAAGAATTGACGAAATGCTGAATGCAGGTCTTGTTGACGAAGTAAAAGGACTTATGGATAATGGTTTGTCCAGAGGCCTTGTTTCTATGCAAGGACTTGGCTATAAAGAAATAGCGGCATATCTGGAAGGTGAAATGTCTCTTTCTGAGGCGACAGAACTCTTAAAAAAAGAAACAAGACATTTTGCCAAAAGGCAGTTAACCTGGTTTAGAAGAGAAAAAGAACTTTATATGGTTAATAAAAGCGATTTTGACCACGACGAAAAAAAGATTTTCTTACATGTTATGAACATAATAAAGAATAATCTTGATATAGATAATATTTAATCAAAAGAGGAATTATATGAACAACAAAATGTATGAACTTGCAGGGATCTCCGAAAAAGTTGGAGATTATTGCGGCAAAATTGAAGATAGTCTTAAAGAAAGATTCAAAGAAATAGATGAAACAGCTGAATATACATCTTTAAGAGTACTTAGAGCGATGCAAAAAAACAAAGTGAGTGCCGAATGCTTTGTTGGAACAACCGGATACGGATATAACGATTACGGAAGAGAGACACTTGAAAAAGTATATGCAGATTACTTTGAAACGGAAGCCGCTCTGGTAAGACCTTCTCTGCTTTGCGGTACACACGCTTTAACTGTTGCGCTTGGCGCACTTGTAAGACCGGGAGACGAAATCCTTTCCCCTGTGGGAAAGCCATATGACACTCTTGAGGGAGTGATCGGTATTACTCCTTCAGTAGGTTCTCTTGCCGAATGGGGAGTTGGCTACAAACAGGTCGAACTGCTGCCGGATGGATCATTTGATTACGAGAACATAAAAAAAGCTATAGGCCCTAAAACCAAACTCATAGAAATTCAACGTTCAAAGGGTTATCTTACAAGACCGACTTTTTCTGTAGAAAAGATCGGTGAACTCATTTCTTTTATAAGATCTGTAAAGCCTGAAGTGATTATTATGGTTGATAACTGCTATGGCGAATTTGTTG
>JAILFQ010000285.1 GCA_024697505.1 Lachnospiraceae bacterium | reverse complement strand
GAATAGACCCGGATCATTGCAAGAACGTGCACATTACGAACTGCCATATAGAGTGTGCGGATGACTGCATAGTCTTTAAGAATACCTTAAAGGAAAACGATCTTGGATCTTGCGAGAATATTACGGTTTCCAACTGTACTTTAAGATCTTCCAGCGCGGCCATCAAATTTGGTACGGAAAGCGAGAATCTTTTCAGAAACATAAATATTACCAACTGCAATATTTACGAGACAAACAGAGCAATAGATCTGCAGCTTAGGGATAAAGGCAGCATAGAAAATGTGCTCATTTCCAACATTAATGTGGAAACAAAACTTCACTCCACAGAGCATTTCTGGGGCAAGGCGGAGGTAATATATGTTACGGCCTTAAGAAGAAACGAAGACACAAAGGTAGGCCACATTAAAAATATTACTTTTGAAAACATTAACGCAAGTTCCGAAAACGGAATTGTAATATGCGGAGAAGAAGACAATATAAGTGATATCTCCTTTAGAAACATTTCCGTTAAGCTTGAAAAGAAGACTGACTGGGAAAAAGGTCTCTTAGACCTTAGACCTTGCATTGAGAACGGTCTTTCAAATGATGGACTTAAACTTTTGTATGTGAAAAATGCCAAAAATATTACTTATGAAAACATGCGCTGGGATGCAGACGACGAGATGAAAGATCTTCTTTCGGCTCACGATCTTGAAAGACTTTCCCAGGAAAATGAAAACAGATAACCAATTTAATGTTATAGTGTCAAAAAGATGCAGGATAGAATTTGTATCCTGCATCTTTTTTTGTTATAGTAATCGAAAAAGTTTCGTAAATATGGGCGAAAAAGCCACGAAACTCAACGAAAATCCGCGAAAACGTTTTAGCATATTCAGCGGAATAAAGCGGTAAAATCGTCTAATAATTACTGCAAGAGGTAGTTTGGTTGGTGAAAATGCACAAAAATTTTAAAAAGGTGGTTGATAAAATGGAAAAATTGTTGTATAGTAAAGTTACGAAAACGATTTCGGACAAGTTGAGGGGTTTGAAATCGATTAGTAACGGGGTGAAGGGCGGTGTGTTAAATGGTCTCGCTTAAAGACATTGCAAAAAAATGTAACGTAAGCATTGCTACGGCAAGCAAGGCACTTAACAACCAGAACGATGTCAGCGAAGAAACAAAAGAGACAGTACGACGCGTGGCAAAAGAACTTGGTTACTTTCCTAATTCCTCCGCAAGGGCTCTTAAAACAAACAGAACTTACAATCTTGGCGTCCTTTTTGTAGATGAAGCTCAGAGCGGACTTACACATGACTATTTTTCCTATGTTTTGGACAGTTTTAAACGAGGGGCCGAAGCAAAAGGATACGATATTACTTTTATAAACGGTGACAAAAACCGTCCGAACCGTATGACCTACCTGGAACACTGCAGGTACAGAGGGTTTGACGGAGTGGTTATTGCATGTGTGGATTTTTACGATCCCGAAGTTGAAGAACTGGTTAAAAGCGGAATTCCTTTGGTTACAATAGACCACGCCTTTTACGGAAAATCATCAATCCTTTCGAACAACGTAAAAGGAATGAGAGACCTCCTCTCTTTTGTAGTTGCGCAAGGGCACCGTCGTATTGCATATATACATGGTGCCGAGTCGGCAGTTACGGACAGCCGCCTTTCTTCATTCTTTAAAACAATGGAAGAGTTCGGCATAGATGTTCCGGATGAATATATTAAAGAATCACCATACAGAAACACAAAGATTACGGCACAAAAGACAGAAGAACTCTTAAACCTTAAGGAGCCGCCTACATGCATTCTGTATCCGGATGATTTTTCCTGCTTCGGCGGAATCAACGTAATTAAAGAAAGAGGACTCAGGGTTCCTGAAGATATTTCCGTTGTAGGTTATGACGGAATAAGGATCGGGCGTCATATAGAACCACAGCTTACAACGCTTAGGCAGGATACATCGGCAATAGGACTTAAAGCTGCGGAGCAGCTCATAAATCTTATAGAAAAGCCAAAGACAACAATAGAGGAACAAATAGTAATTGAGGGAGAAGTTTATCCGGGAAAAACAATAAGAGATATTTCCGGGCAGACAATATAACGGGCCTTATTGATCGGAGAAGGCAGTTTTAAAATGGTATATAGGTTGCGGGGAGATAAGCGACCTTTATATATAAAAAAACATTTTTCTTACTTAAGGGAGGAGATTTAGAGATGAAAAAGAGAGTAATGTCATTATTACTTATCGCTGTAATGGCTGTAACAATGCTTGCAGGCTGCGGCGGTAAAAAAGCTCACGAACCGGAATGGTCGGACGAAGGAAAGGTTCTTAACATCTATGCATGGAACGAAGAATTCAAAGGGTTTTTTGAAAAATACTATGCAAGCAAGATTCCTTCAAACGTAAAGGTGAATTGGATCATCAATGCATCCGACAACGGTCTTTATCAGCAGAAACTTGATGAGGCTCTTAGCAATCAGTGGAGTGCAAGCGCAGATAACAAGGTTGACCTTTTCCTTGCAGAAGCAGACTACATCATTAAGTATGCAGACTCTGATACAACACTCGATGTTACAAAGATCGGTGTGACAGATTTCAGCAACATGTATGATTACACACTTAAGGCTGCATCCGATGCGGACGGCGTTGTAAAGGGTGTATCTTTCCAGTGCTGCCCATCTGCTCTTATTTATCGTAGATCGATCGCAAAGGATGTTCTTGGAACAGACGATCCTGCAAAGGTTCAGGAAGCATTAAATTCCTGGACAAAGTTTGAAGACGTAGCAAAGCAGGCTAAGGATAAGGGCTACTACATGACAGCATCTTTTGCTGAAACATACCGTGTATTCTCCAACAACTGTACATCTGCCTGGGTAACCGAAAAGGGAGTTCTTAACATTGATAAGCAGATTGAAGCATGGATTGCACAGACAGACAAATTCATAGCTAATAAGTATACACTTACAGCAGGTGTATGGGATACAGAAAAGACAGACCAGATGTTTAAGACAGGTAAGACAATGTGCTTCTTTGGACCTGCTTGGTATTTCAACTTCTGTATGACAAATGCTCAGGATGAAGTTAACGGATGCCCTGGTGACTGGGCTATCTGCCAGGGACCACAGGCTCACTTCTGGGGCGGTACTTGGATCCTTGCTGCAAACGGAACAGATAACGCTTCTCTTGTAGCAGACATCATGAATGCATTCACAAACGATACAGACACAGTTACAAACCTTGTTGCAAAAGAAGGTCAGTATCCAAACAATAAGGCGATCGCTAAGAAGTTTGCAAATGATGCTACTTACAAGAATGAATTCCTTGGCGGCCAGAATGATATCGCAGTCTTCGCAGATATGACAGACAGCATTAAGTGGCAGTATCATACAGAGTACGATCAGCTTCTTAATGAAGGCCTTCAGTCCAAGTTACAGGAATTCTACAAGGGTGCCGTAACAAAGGATAAGGCTATGGAAAACTACTACAACTATGTCAAGGAAACATATCCATCAATTAAGATCAAGAAATAAAATATTCTGATGTTTACATCGGGCATATGCCGTGCCGGTATATCCGGCACGGCATTTATAAAAAAAAGACTGAATCTTTTGGCGTTACAAAAAGGTCACGCCCACTGGCCTTGATTGTAAATGTCCGATCGAACGGGAGAGAGAAATGAACAAACCAGAAAAAAAGAAAAAACGTGGCGTTAGTTATGCGAAGTGGGGCTATATCTTTATACTTCCATTCTTCGTTACATATTTGATATGGTCTTTAATTCCGCAGATTCTCACATTTGTGTATAGTTTCTTCGAGAATTACAGACAGGGATTAAAAGAGATCGGCCCGACTTTTATCGGCCTTCAGAATTATGTAGACTTATTCATCACAACGCTTGACGGTGTTCCAACTGTTTTAAAATATGCCGGCAACACCATGGTAATGTGGATATTGGGTGCTGTACCTCAGTTTGTTGTAGCACTGTTGCTTGCGGTATGGTTTACAAGTTTCAGGCTGAATATAAAGGGGCAGGGATTTTTTAAGACTGTAATCTACTTGCCTAACCTTATAATGGCATCGGCTTTTTCGATGCTCATTTGGACGCTTTTTTCTACAACCGGTCCTGTTCATATAATTCTTGCAAATGCAGACATAATAGACAAAGAGTTTGATTTCTTCTTCAATAAGTTCAGTGCCAGAGGGCTTGTTGCGGGTATAAACTTCCTTATGTGGTTTGGTAACACAACAATAGTTCTTATGGCCGGAATAATGGGAATAGACCAATCCCTCTTTGAGGCGGCAATGATAGACGGAGCAAG
>JAILFQ010000272.1 GCA_024697505.1 Lachnospiraceae bacterium | reverse complement strand
TAACAACAATTACTTAAAAAAAGCGGCATTTGCCGCATTTGCATCAGCTATTTTCTTGACTGCCGGATGTGGTCTCTTCCCTGAGGAAGTGGAACACAATTCAGCAGCTGTTTATAAAACGGATGGCCTTGAGTATGAATTTACTTATGCGTCACGCGGGGATATTGAAAAAACATACAATGTTGTATGTTCTTATCAGGCAGCTAATAAGGAAGACTATTCTTTTAACACTTCCGGGTTATTATATTCCGGTGTTTACGTAAGAAAGGGAGAGACGGTTAAAGCCGGTACCTTACTTGCGGAAACAGATACAGCGGAATATAAAGAAAAACTTGCCGAACTAACAATTACCAGAAATAATTACGAAGCTGAACTTGAATATTTAAAGAAAGAAAAAGACCTACTTATCAGAAAAAGAGAAATTCTTGAAAAGATTTATTCTAAGGAAGAACTTCTTCCTGAAAAGACGGTTTCGGAAATTGAAGCGGAATACAGCGTCCTTTGCAGAGAATATGAGTATAAGCTCGAACAGATAAATAAAGAAATTTCCGATACGGAAGAGTTTATTGAAGCCGGCAGGCTTTATGCCGGAATGGACGGAGTTGTTACTTACGCAAGAGAGGTAACATCGGAAAGCAAAACTTCTGCGGGTGCGACTGTTGTTACCGTTTCAGACGCAGACATGGCTTTCTTTAAAGCTTCCACTTCTTACAAGGACTACTTTTCGGTAGGGGAAATGAAAACCGTTGTTATAGACAAAAACGAATATTACGCCAGTGTTGTTGATCCTGCGGAATATGGAATAGAAGCCGGTACAAACGACGTTTATCTTATAGCTGTGGGTGCTGCAAATGCTCTTGATGACGGAGATAAAGGCACCATAACGGTAACGCTTGATAAAGCAGAGAATGCGGTTTATGTACCCGAAGAAGCGGTTACATCGTTTGGCGAGGAATATATAGTTTTTTATCTTAACGAAAACGGTGTGAGAAAATACAAAACAGTAGAAACCGGAAAGACTATAAACGGACAGGTTGAAATCATTTCCGGAGTGGAGGAAGGAGAAAGACTTATCATTGGCTAATGATGGTCCGTTCCTTAGTTATTATGAGACAGAAGAAATTTATACCGTTTTTGGCAGCTTGTCTTGCTGTTTCTCTTTCGCTGACGGGGTGCCAAAAAACAGAAACCAAAACAGAACTTACGGATTCGGTTAAAGGACTTATAGACATTGCAAAAGTTGAGTTTGGAAGTCTTTCGGATGTAACGTATTACGAACTTACAGCAGTGGGAGATACCGAGGAGATTGGTCTTTCGGAAAATGCCAGGCTTAGAGAATGGCTTGCGGCACCCGGGGACACAGTTAAAAAAGACCAGATAATAGCTGTTTTTGAGAAGGACCTTGACGAAAACAAGACGGTTGTTCAAAAGACGGATGTTTGGCCTGAGGAAGCCTACAAAATTGTTTATGCCAAGCTTGAATATGAAATAGAGTATGCCAAATTTCTTAAGATGAAAGAGGAGAAGACGGACAAAAATCTGCTTGCTCTTCAGGAAATTGAGGTGGAAAAAAAGAAAATCTATCTGGATAAGATGTCTTCTTTTTACCCTGAATACGCAGATGTTGAGCCGGAAGAAATGCTCGGCGGAAATGCGGAAGAAACAACAAACGGGGTCGGAAGTGCATTATCATTACAAAACGGAAATGAGACGGTTTATGTAAAAGCACCTTTTGACGGAACTATAACATACAGAAGTTCGTTAATGCCCGGCGACAGTGCTTACGCGGGAGCATGTGTGCTTGCCGTTACTTCGAAAGATGTGGTTTTAAGAGGAGAATATATTCTTGAAGGAACTCTTAAAAAGGCTGAAAGCATATACGCTTATATAAACGGAGAAAAGACGGAACTTAAAAAGCTTCCTTATACCGCTGAAGATTATGCAGGTAAGTATGCAAGATTTACGGCAGACAACCTTCCTGCCATGGGTGAAGATGTGGGAGCTTACATAGTAACCAATGTAAGAGAAGATGTTTTATATATCCCGATAGATGCTTTGTGTGTGGATAAACTTGGCTATTATGTAAATGTTTATACCGAAGACGGAAACAAAGAAAAAAGATATATAGAAATAAGCAATATTTGTACAGAGTATGCAGAAGTAAGCTATGGTCTTAAAGAGGGCGAGGAAGTGATCGTTACTTTTACCGCTCATGACGGAAGTGCTTCCAAAACAGAGAACGCGCATTACGGCAGGTTTTCTGATACAACTCAGTACAAAGCCACAAAAACATATCTTTCAAGTGCCAGGTTGTATTTTTCGGAAGAATCCGTAACGTTCGGAAGATTTAACGTTTCCGAAGGTGACTACGTAACAGCCGGAACTGTTATTGCGGAGTGCGAAGTTAATATTTCCGAAGAAGAACTTTCCGCAAAGAAAGAAGAACTCGAATATTTAAAAAAGAATCTTGAAATAAAGAAAACAGCGTACGAGACAATGAAGAACGAACTTGATTTTACGCTTAAAGAAATTGACGGTTACAAAGCACGACTTGATTATGCATATCTTCAATACAAAGAGTATGCGGATGTAGTCTCCGCAAGGATCGAAACTCTTACAAACGAGATAGAGATAAGCGAAGGCACAAGAACAGCCAATACCATTGTTGCTCCTATAGACGGCTATATTGATAAGCTTGCGTATATAAAAGAGGGAGACACGGTTACAAATACAAGATGGGTTGCAATGATCCACTCCGAAGCGGAGGAATACCTTCAGATTACGGACAGAAATGCAACGGTAAATCCGCTTATGAAGGTAACGGTAATGTCCGGCGGAAATACATATTATGAAGGAAGAGTTGTACAGGCGGATGCCTCACTTGCTTCCGACATAAGAACAGGCTATGCATATGTTGAACTTACAGATAAATCTGTAAAGATATCCGATCTTGAAAACCCGGTTGTGTATGTGGAAAAACCGGTTGTAGAGAATGCGCTTCTTGTAAGCCGTACTTCCGTTAACACATCAAAAGGCAAGAAATATGTAATGATCGTGGAAAACGGAACAGCTAAAAAGCGTTATGTTACCGTCGGTCCTAACAGCAGCGACTATTATGTTGTTATTACAGGGCTTAAAGAAGGAGATACGGTAGCAATTCAGTAGGAAGGGGCGGCTTAACCGCAGGAAAATTATGCTGAGGTTCTTGGGACAAAAGATTAAAAACAGAAAATGGCTTATGCTTTGTCTTTTTATAGGTAATTTGCTTCTTATATCGGTTGTTTGTTGTATTTCAATGTATTCTGATGCAATAAGATCCAGAATGCTTGAAAGAAAAATGAATGCGGCAATGGACGAAAACGGAGAGTATCCGATGAAACTTAATCTGAATGCAACCCTTGTTGTTGTATCTCAGACTAACAATACCGCTTCGGATTTTCTGCTTATGGAGTCTTATGCCGAAGGATTTGCCGAAGATACAAAGGCAAAGATAAATGAACTTGTGGAAGTTTATACCACTTCTTCAAAAGCGGATGCAGATATTTTAAGAAATAAGAAAAAACTTACTTTAAGCTTACAGATCGGTGCTATCAGAAATATGGATAAACATATTGAGATAGTGGACGGAAAAGGGTATGAGACAGCTGTAGAAGACGGAATATACAATGTAATCGTAAGCGAAAAGTTTTTGGCTTCTCAAAAGCTTGTTGTCGGCGAGACACTTACAATGAAGTCTTTGTACAATGAAGACGGAAGCAATTTGAAAGTAAGAATTGCAGGTGCTTTTGCCGCAAAAGATTTAAGTGAAGATTTCTGGGTAAAGAAACCCGGTGAATATGAAAATGTAATGTTTATGGATAAAGAGACTTTCGACCTTCTTTTTACAAATTTTGATGCGCCGGAAGTTAACATAAGAGGACTTTGGTATCTGCTTTTTGATTACAACGATACCACCAGAGAGGAAATAGAAAGCATAACAGAACGTACAAAGTTTCTTGCTTCGGTTTGCGAACAGCACACTTCTTTAACGCTTTCTGAAAACTACACAGAACTTCTTGAAACATTCCTCTCCGAAGACAACCAGACAGAAAACACTTTAAGAATTCTTCAGGCACCTATACTTGTTCTTTTACTTGCCTTTATAGTTATGGTAAGCAGACAGACACTTTCTTTGGAAACAGGTGAGATAGCGGTTTTAAAAAGCCGTGGAGCCGGAAGGTTTCAGATTATAAGATTATATATCTGTCAAAGCCTTATGCTTGGGCTTGCAGCAGTAATACCGGGCGTTTTACTTGGCGCGTTTCTTTGCCAGGTTCTCGGCTCCGCAAACGCCTTTATGGAATTTGTGGGAAGAAGCGCTTTAAATATACGTTTCTTCAGACCGGAAATATTAATAGACTGTATTGTTTCTGTCCTTTTTGCAACTTTTGCAACCGTTATTCCGGTTATTAAGTTCTCCAAGGGAACAACAGTTTCGCAAAGGCAGACAAGAAGAGGAAAAAGAACGGGAATTCCTTTCTGGCAGAGATTTGGACTTGATTTTGTAATACTTGCCATCGGTTTATACGGCTGGTATTCCTTCAGAGGCTCCGAAGAAGCGCTTGCCGCACAGGTACTGGAAGGAAAAAGCGTTAACATCTTTTTGTATTTTTCCTCGGTTGTGTTTATGTTGGGCGCAGGCCTTGTAATTACAAGACTGGTGCATATTATTCCAAAGATCGTATACCTAATAGGCAAAAAGTTCTTTGGCCCTGCATCTTATGCAGCATTTACAAGAATAATGAGATCCGGTAAGGAACAGAACTTTATAATTGTTTTCCTTGTTCTTACCATTGCACTTGGAATATACAATGCGGATACCGCAAGAACAATAAATGCAAATGATGAAATGAATGTAAACTTCCTGGGCGGTGCAGACGTTGTGCTTATGGAAAGATGGACAGACAACTCAGAACTTGTTTCAAGAGACACCACCGGAGGCATTCAGCAAAGCTACATTGAGCCGGAAATCTCAAAATTTCTTGAGATAGAAGGAGTTGAATCTGTTGCTAAGGTGTACAAGGGACAGGCAATGACTTCCGTAGCCGGATATGAGTATGAAGTTATTCTGGTGGGAATAGACACCAAAGAGTTTGGTGAGACAGCAAATATGCCGGACGGTATATTGGCAGAAGACTGGTATTCCCTCTTAAATGCCATGGCTTCAAATCCATCCGGAGTGCTTCTTTCATCATCAGTCAGAGAAGCATCAAATTTACAGATAGGAGACAGCTTTTATTATTCTCCGAACGGAACACAGATAAAGGGAACGGTAATGGGATATATAGATTACTTCCCGGGGATCTCGCCGACTTACGATTACCATGACAGTTGGAGTAACAGAGACTACAAGATCAACAGTATTTTTATAATTGCAAATCTTGCTACCATACAGACCGCAACGGGGATCAGTCCGTATTATGTGTACTTAAAGACAAACGGAGATGCTTCCCACATATATGAATATATAGAAGATAACAACCTTGACATAAGGTCATTTACGGATTCCACCATAACCATCGTGGACCACAAAAATGATGCACTTTTACAGGGAACAAACGGAATGCTTACTGTAGGCTTCCTGATCGTATTGTTACTTTGTATAATAGGATTCCTTATTTTCTGGATACTTTCCATAAAGCAGAGAACTCTGCAGCTTGGTGTATTCAGAGCCATGGGTGTAACCATGGGAGAGATTGTTCATATGCTTATTGATGAACAGATATTTATTACAGGTATTTCGGCTGTTTGCGGAGCATTGGTGGGAAAAGTTGCTTCAAAGCTTTTCATACCGCTTATACAGATTGCTTATACAAGAACAGATTCAGTTCTTCCTTTGCAGGTTATTTCCTCATCATCTGATACCACGGAAATACTTGCCACGGTTTTTGTTCTTATTATTGCCTGCATAATAACGCTTGGTATTTATATTTCCAAGACAGGTATTGCACAGGCTCTTAAACTTGGGGAGGACAGCTGATGGAATACATAATTAAGACAGAAGGCTTAAACAGATACTTCCCTCTTGCA
>JAILFQ010000264.1 GCA_024697505.1 Lachnospiraceae bacterium | reverse complement strand
GAAGAGAGGGAAAATATGAGCTACGCAGACAAAGTTTTTATTGATATGTGCAAAGATATTCTGGCAAACGGAACAAGTACAGAGGGAGAAAAGGTGCGCCCGCACTGGGAGGACGGAACACCGGCATACACAATTAAGCGTTTCGGTGTTGTAAACCGCTACGACCTTTCAAAGGAATTTCCTGCTCTTACTCTGCGCAAAACTCCGATCAAGTCCTGTACGGACGAAATGCTCTGGATCTGGCAGCAAAAGTCCAACAACGTTAACGACCTCCACAGCCACGTCTGGGATGCATGGGCAGACGAAACAGGCTCCATAGGCAAGGCCTACGGCTACCAAATGAGCGTTAAGCACGAATATAAAGAAGGAATGATGGACCAGGTGGACAGGGTTATATACGACCTTAAGAATAACCCATACAGCAGACGAATCCTTACAAATATTTATGTACATCAGGATCTGCACGAGATGCATCTTTACCCATGCGCATACAGCATGACCTTTAATGTTACAAAGAAACCGGATTGCGACAAGCTTGTCCTTAATGCCATACTTAACCAGCGTTCCCAGGATATACTTGCGGCAAACGCCTGGAACGTATGTCAGTATGCGGTTCTTGTACATATGCTTGCTCAGGTCTGCGACATGGTACCGGGAGAGTTTATGCACGTAATTGCAGATGCGCATATTTACGACAGACATATTCCGGTTATTAAAGAACTTATAGAAAGACCGTCTCATCCTGCGCCAAAGTTCTGGTTAAATCCGGAAATCCACAATTTCTACGACTTTACCAGAAATGATGTAAGGCTTGACGATTACGAGTTTGGACCGCAGATAGAAAATATTCCTGTTGCGGTATGATTTGATTGACAATTTAGTGGAATAAAGTTATAATGCGCTAAACGAATTTACACAAAAAGGAGAATAAATATGAAGGCTATTGTGGCAGTTGACAACAATTGGGCTATAGGTTACAAAAACGACTTACTCGCCAGCATTCCTGCAGATAAAAAATTCTTCAGAAACGAAACAAAGGGTAAAGTTATCATTATGGGAAGAAAAACTCTTGAAAGTTTTCCTGCCGGGCAGCCCTTGGAAAATCGTGTAAACGTCGTACTTACCGGAAACAAGGACTACAATCCAAAGGGAACCGTAACGGTAAGAAGTATTGAAGAAGCACTTAAAGTTGCTGAGAATTATGACACAAATGATGTTTACCTTATAGGTGGCGGAAGCGTTTATTCTCAGATGCTTAAATATTGCGACACCGCACTTGTTACAAAAATAGATTATAAATACCAGGCAGATACTTATTTTCCAAATCTGGACGAAGATCCGGAGTGGGAAATGACGGATGAATCCGATGAGCAGACCTGCTACGACATGGTATATACTTTCTGCACTTACGAAAGAAAAAAGCATTAAGCTTTTAAATAAAAATAGCGGAAAACCCGCGGAACGGAGAGAAATATGCTGAATATAAGATACGAACTCACAAAAAATCCAAAGCAGTTACCGGGCAAAGACGATCCACTTAAGTTCGGTACAATTTTTACGGACCACATGTTCATTATGAACTACGAAACAGGAAAAGGATGGTTCGATCCAAGAGTCGTGCCTTATCAGCCTGTGGTGCTGGACCCGTCCGCAATGGTATTCCACTACGGCCAGGAAGTTTTCGAAGGACTTAAAGCTTATAAGACAGAAGACGGAAGAACACTTCTTTTCCGTCCGGACATGAACGCAAAAAGAGAGAACAATTCAAACAGAAGACTTTGCATTCCGGAAATTCCGGAAGAGGATTTTGTGCAGGCTGTAAAGGCTGTTGTAAAGACAGATGAAAAGTGGATTCCTACAAAGCCGGGAACCTCCCTTTACATCCGTCCTTTCATTATTGCAACGGACCCATTCCTTGGGGTGCGTCCGTCAGACACCTATCAGTTCATCATTATTCTTTCCCCTGTAGGCGCATACTATCCGGAAGGCTTGAATCCTGTTAAGATCTGGATCGAAGATGATTATGTACGTGCCGTAAGAGGCGGAATCGGAGAGACCAAGACCGGCGGTAACTATGTTGCTTCCATGGCCGCTCAAATGAAGGCTCACGAAGAAGGCTACTCACAGGTTCTCTGGCTTGACGGCGTAGAAAGAAAGTATATTGAAGAAGTCGGCGCTATGAACATCTTCTTTAAGATAAACGGAAAGGTATTAACTCCAAAGCTTAACGGCTCCATACTTCCGGGTATTACAAGAAATACCTGCCTGGAACTTTGCCGCGAGTGGGGTTACCCGGTTGAAGAACGTAAGATTTCCGTAGACGAGCTTTACGAAGCAAGCGTTAACGGAAGCATGGAAGAAGTTTGGGGAACAGGTACGGCAGCAGTTATTTCACCTGTCGGCCACTTAAGATTTGAGGACAAGGTAATGCAGATAAAAGACGGCGGAATCGGCGAGCTTTCTCAGAAACTCTACGACACCGTAACAGGCATCCAGCTTGGAAAGATCAAAGATACAAGAGGCTGGACGGTAGAAGTTAAATAATCTGCACAAATAATAAAAAATATGATATAGTATCATTTGCGGGGCTGCAGGAAACTGCAGCCCTAAAAGGCTTAAAAAGAAATATAAAGGGAGTTTTAAAATGGACTATACGGATATAATAGTTAAAGAAACGGAAGCGCTGGTAAATATACCAAGTCCGTCGGGCTTTACAAAGAAAGCCCTTGAGTATGTAGAGAAAAAAGCAAATGAGTATGGCTTTGAAACAGAGTATTTGAACAAGGGCGGTCTGGTAATTAAAATTCCCGGAAATGATACAGGTGCAACAAGAGGCATATCTGCACATGTAGATACTCTTGGTGCAATGGTAAGATCCATAAATAAGGATGGCACTTTAAGATTTGTTGCCATCGGCGGCTTTATGATGCAGACAATAGAGAGCAACTACTGCAGGGTGCATACAAGAGACGGAAGAACTTATACAGGAACGATCCTTTCCACAGCACCTTCTGTGCATGTACATGACGATGCAAGAAGCCTGGAAAGAGTTGAAAAGAATATGTGCGTAAGACTCGACGAGATTGCGGACAGTGCAGAAGATGTAAGAAAACTTGGAATTGAAACAGGAGATTATATAAGCTTTGACCCGATGTTTGTTGCCTGTGAAAGCGGATATGTAAAGTCCAGACATTTGGATGACAAGGCATCTGTTGCGGTTATCCTCACATTTTTAAAGTACCTCAAAGATACGGGAAAGAAGCCGGCAACAAATGTACTCGCCCTTATTTCCAACTACGAAGAAATAGGCTTTGGCGCAAGTTATCTTCCGGAAGAAATATCCGAATTTCTTGCAATAGATATGGGTGCTGTGGGTGAAGACCTTGAAGGAAACGAAAGAAAGGTTTCCATCTGCGCAAAGGATTCTTCCGGCCCGTATGATTACGAATTTACAGGTAAGCTTATAGATCTTGCAAAGAAGAACAATATTCCTTATGCAGTGGATGTCTTCCCTCATTACGGCTCGGACGCCTCTGCTGCAATAAAGGGTGGAAACAACATAAAAGCAGCTCTTATAGGGCAGGGCGTGCAGGCATCGCATAACATAGAAAGAACCCACAGAGAAGGCCTGCTTGCGACATTTAATCTTCTTAAGGCCTACATGGAGGTGTAAAATGGACTTATTGTTTATTTATCCTCTTGCAGCCTTTTTGGCAACTTTTATACTTATTGCAAAATATAAGGATAAGCTTCCTTCGGACCAGGGAAGGCAATATGCTGTAGACGGAACACTTTCCGCCGGAAAACCAAGAGGCACCGGTATTATTTTTGTATCTGTCTTTGTACTTGCTTCAATGGCCTATGTGGGAATAAGACCTGACATATACATTTATCTCATTCTCATTTTTATTGAGATGTTAACCGGCTTTTTTGATGATAAAGCCGAAAAACCATGGAGTGAATACAAGAAGGCGATCCTGGACCTCCTTGTCTCTGCGGGAATTGCGGTTACTTACATTTTCTTTAACGGAACGGGAGTAAACCTTTATCTTTTTGATGTATCATTTGAGCTGCCGAAGGTTGTGTTTGGCATTCTTGCAACCGTACTTGTATGGGCTTCGATTAATGTTACAAACTGCACAGACGGTGTGGACGGCCTTTCCGGCTCCCTTACAATTGTAACCCTTCTTTCCTTTGCTGTAATGATGGGAAGGGAGGAAACCTTCAACGGCGTTATTTATATCTTTGTTGCGGTTTTACTTCCGTATCTTTGGCACAATGCCAACCCGAGCAAGTTAATGATGGGAGATGCAGGCTCCAGGGCAATGGGTACTCTTATTGCGGTAACCGCTTTGGTATCCAAAGACCCTTTCATGTTCCTTATTTTTGCGGCGGTTATTATGTTTGACGGTGGCCTTGGACTTGTAAAGGTTGCGCTTTTAAGATTTTTAAAGATTAAGATTTTGAAGAACACAAGAACCCCTCTTCATGACCACACAAGAAAAGAGAGAGGCTGGTCTGCAACTCAGACGGTGTTCAGATTTGTTGTTATCCAGATAGCGATATCCGGACTTATATTACTTATTAAAGCATAATCAGGGGCAGACCCGGAAATGAGGTGTTGTTA
>JAILFQ010000213.1 GCA_024697505.1 Lachnospiraceae bacterium | reverse complement strand
TCTTGCATCTTTTAAAAGAAGCTCTGCAGGGTATGGTTTAATACCGAGAAGACCGGAAAGAGCATATTTATCCATATTGTTTTTTCTTGCCTCCAAAGCTATAAGAAGATTTCTGTACTGCTTTTGTATAGCATACAGTATCATCATTGGACTTTCCCGGTTTTTTAGCATGTCGTCATAAACCGCAAAAGCCTCTTCTTTTTTCTTTCTTGCAATTGCTCCCGTAAGGTTGTAAACCTTTTCATCGTTTTCTTCTACGCAAACCTTCAGTATATCTTCCTTTGTTACAACATCTTTGCCATCTGTGTATGCAATAAGCTTTTCCATCTCATTAACAAGGTTTTGCATATCCATGCCAACATAATCCACAAGAAATGTGGCATCCGCTTCCGTAACAGCTCTTCCGCCCTGTTTAAAGGTCTGTCCGATAAATTTAACAAGCTCGGCAACTGTTCTCCTTGCCATCTCGCAGACATATCCCTTTTCATTAATAGCCTTAAAGAGTTTGCTTCTTTTGTCCACCTTGGTTTCCACAAAAACCAGAACCGTAGTCTCTGTAGGATTGTTTATATAATCAATTATAGGGTCTGCCTTTGTGGGTGCCCCTTTTGCAGCCTTTCCCTTTCCTTTTGCTCCGGTATTTTTTTCTGCCCCGGGCTTCATTTCGGGAAGTGACTCTGCTTGCGCCTTACCTTCCTCCCCTTCTTTTTCTTCTGCTTCTCTTCCGGCTGTAAAAAGTCCGCTATCCTTAAGGATCACCAAATGATGGTCTGCAAAAAAAGGCATGGTCGTAGCAAACTCAACTATTTCCTTAAGATCTATTGCATCAGAATCCCTTTCGAGAATGTTCATCGTATCCCCTTCGGGAATAACGGCATTTTTTATTTTATTCTTATACAGCTGCCTCATATAAGCTTCTTCACCATATAAAAGATAAACACTCTCAAATTTATTGTTTTTTATGTCTTCTTTAATCTTTTTCATTAACTAAGACCCTTCATTTTATACTTTACATATATTTAACCTAATTAAGCCCATAATAGTCAAGTACAAAAAGTGCAAAGAGAGAATTTGCCCAGGCGAACCAGTCTCTTGTATACTCAGCCGGGTTATCTTTATTAAAGCCCTCGTGCATAAAACACTTTCCTCCGTCTGTTTCCGTAAGAGTTTTAAGAAGTTCTCCTCTTTCTTCATTATCTGCGGAAGTAAGGCCCTGCATGCAAAGGCCTATATGCCAGATATAGCCTTCTGGCGTGTGAGGGCTTCCTATTCCCTTTGCGGCACTTCCTTCATAATAATACGGGTTGAGTCTTGAAAGAACGGCTTTTCTTGTATTAAGGTACAGTTTTTCGTCCTTTGCACATACCCCAAGCCACGGAAGAGAAAGAAGGCTCGGCACATTTGCATCGTCCATAAAAAAGGTATTTCCAAGTCCGTCACACTCATATGTAAACATAACATTGCCCTTTTCATCTTCAACAATTCCGTGTGTTTTTACACCGTCAAGTATCTGTCTTCTAAGAGATGTTGCAGAAAGGAAAAGTTCTCTGTCCTTATATATTTCTTTGGCTGCCTCAGCCACATATTCAAGAATTACCCCTGCAAAAAGATTTGAAGGAATAAGGTATCCGTATCTGCAGGCATCATCACTCGGTCTGAAGCCGGACCAGGTCATACCGGTATAACCTACCGGTTCTCCCATTCCATCATTATGAAGGGTGTCTGATGGCGGGCAGTTTGTTCTTGTAAAACGGTACGGGGACTCTTCAAAATGATGCTGCTCCGTTCTGAAAACAGAAACAATCCTCTTTAATCCTTCATGAACTTCCTCTGTAAATACGGTAAGATCTCCGGTTTTTCTGTAATAATCCCACAAAAGCTTAACAGGATAGCAAAGTGAGTCTACCTCATACTTTCTCTCCCACTCGTGTTCGTTCATATCCGTAATATCATTTGCCCATCTTGCTCCGCTTGCCGTCTGATTGTAAGCATTTGCGTACGGGTCCATATTTATAAAGTAAAACTGTTTCTTTATAAGCCCCTTTATCATACCTGCAATTACCTTGTCTTTATCTGCAAAAGGCAGGTAATGCACAACCTGTGCGGAAGAATCTCTCAGCCACATTGCTTTTATGTCGCCTGTAATTAAAAAGGTTCCATTCTCGTTCATTTCCTCCACAGTTGTTTCTGCTGTGGACATAAAGCAATTTGAAAAAAGGTCTTTTAATCTCTCATCCGCTCCCTTTTCCGAAAGCTCCGTTAAAAGCCTGTCTCTTAATTCTTCTATATCTTTTACAAGTTCTTCTTTGGTAATCTGTTCGCTCATTTTTACTCCTTTTAAACACCGAATGTAAAGCGGGACGGCCTTGCATTCTCAAGTTCTGTTTTGCCGGAAAGGTCCTTTTCTTCTTCCGCATCCGTTTCCGGATCCGGCCCTTTCACAAGTCTTTTTGTATATATTTTTATATAAGAAATCTCGTTTGCCGCCCTAAAAAACTTTTGTTTAAAAAGGCTTCCCGAAATTTCGACTTCACAAACCATATTAACACAATCCGGTCTTAATGTAATCTCATATTCTTTAC
>JAILFQ010000156.1 GCA_024697505.1 Lachnospiraceae bacterium | reverse complement strand
CGGTCGTGGTATAGACATAGAGAAGGTAAGAAACAAAGCTATTCAGAAGGGCACTGTAACTCCTGAACAGGCTGAGACAATGACTGACAAAGAAGTTATTGATCTTCTGAATAGCTTTGTTTCTTACCTTCTCTATGTCTATACCACGACCGTCATCTCTTACCTCGATAACAACATTGTTACCTTCCTGGAAAGCATTAAGGAAAATGGAACCAACTTCAGGTTTGCCAATCTTAATTCTTTCTTCATTGGATTCAAGACCATGGTCGGCAGCATTTCTTAAGAGATGCATAAGAGGATCGCCGATTTCATCAATAACTGTACGGTCAAGTTCTGTCTCTTCACCGCTGATATAAAGCTCCATCTTCTTGTTGAGTTTCTTATTAAGGTCTCTTACAAGACGAGGGAATCTGTTAACAACACTTTCAAGAGGAACCATTCGAACTTTCATAACTGATGTATGAAGGTTTGTGGTGATTCTTTCAAGATATTCAATCTGTTCGTTAAAGCTTGAATTTGATGTCTTGTTTGTATCATCTGCATTGTTGATCGAAACAAGACCGTTTTTAGCAATAATAAGCTCGGAAACAAGGTTCATAAGATCATCAAGTTTCTCGATATCTACACGAACGGATCTGTTTACAACCGGCTTTCCGGATGACTGAGCGGCAGGCTTAGTCTGAGCGGCTGCCTTAGCTGCTGCAGGTACATCCTTCGAAGCAGCGCTTGTATCGCCCTCTTCACTTGCGGTTTCTTTTGGAAGATCATCAAGTGTAAGAGAAGAAAGTACGGCGTCTTCAATTTCGGAAATGCTAAGGATGCCCTCTTTAACTTTATCGATATTCTCCTTCGTAATTACCGTAAGTGAGAAATCAAGGTCAAATCTTTCATCCTCAATATCCTGAACAGATGGTTCGGATTTAATGATCGTGCCCATCTCTTCAAGTTTTTTAAACACAAGGAACGCCCTTGCTGCCTTAAGCAGGCAAGTTTCCTGAACGTAAACGGTAATACCGAATACATTGTCTTTTTCTTCAAGTGCTTTTTTAATGGCATTAACTTCATGCTCTGCATACTTAAATGCCTTATACTTTGCTTTGTCACCGGCAGGCTGTGCAGCGGTCTGTGTTGCTGCCTGTGCGGCCTGTGGTGCCTGTTCCGGAGCGGGGGCTTCTTCTTTCTTCGCAGGTTCTGCAGATGCAGCTCCGCCCTGTGCAAGAATAGCATTCAACTGAGTGATAATATCTTCATTATCCTCTGTTCCCTCATCTCCTGAATTAACGATGGTATCCAAATATGCCTGGATAGCATCTATGCCTTTAAAAAGAACATCCACAAGAGGTGGTGTTACTTTCATTTTTCCGGCTCTTACTTCAGAAAATACATTTTCGAGATCATGAGTGAGTCTCTGCATTCTCTTATATCCCATTGTGCCTGCCATACCTTTTAAGGAATGGGCTGCACGGAATATTTCGTTGATTGTGTCTGCGTTATCAGGTTCCTTTTCAAGAATAAGGATCTGATCGTTGAGACTTTGAATATGCTCTTTTGTCTCATCAATAAAGATTTCAAGATACTGGCTTACATCCATATTATTGTACCCCCGCATTCTTTGTAATTTCTTCTGCTATTTGGTCAAGTGGTTTAACTACATCCGTAAGTCCTACTTCATACAATACTTTTGGCATTCCGTAGACTGTGGATGTTTGCTCATCCTGAGCGATAACATAAATATTAAATTTCTCATTGAGCCGTTTAATACCCAATGTTCCGTCACCGCCCATTCCTGTGAGAACGATGCAGGTGATGTCATCAAAATCGAGTTCCGAAATGGATTCAAAAAGAATGTCTGCACAAGGTTTTAAACCTGCTCTTGCCGGCTCTTCGGTATTAAGTTCAAGTTCATAATCCTGCCCTTTCTTTCTGAGTCTCATTTGGGCTCCACCCTTTGCAAGGTAGACAACTCCTTTTTTGAGTCTTTCACCGCCCTGTACCTCAACAACATCTACCTGGGATAAATCATTCAGCCTTTTTGCCAAAGAAAGAGTAAATCCACCTGACATGTGCTGTACCAGAAGTATTGGAGCGTTGATATTTTTAGGCAATTTAGGGATAACCGATTGAAGAGCTTTAGGTCCGCCTGTCGATGAGGCGATAACTATAAGTCTCTTTGCGTTACCCGAAACTGTCTTATGAGGTCTTCTCTTTACAATTCCCTCCGCTAATATAGCTCTTGGATTCATTGGCGAAGCGTGCGATTCCGTTGCTTTATGCAAGGTCGCAATTGGAGCAAGAGGTTCTTTTTCTCTTTCCTTTGATGGTTTAACCAAAGGAGAAGGTGTGGAAGGTCTTGTTACTGTTGAAGGCCCCTGTGGCTTAATGGTAGCTTCCTTGTTGATGTTAACCATTTCCGCATCATGGTCTTCAACAACGTTGGTAGCATATGCCAAAGCAAGCAATAAATGCTTTCTAAAGCTGCTTCCCATCGCATCAAGGAAACTTCCGGGTTTGGTAACATAATCAAATGCTCCAAGTTCGAGTGCTCTGATAGTTTCGTCTGCACCTTCTGTTGCAAGTGTGCTGACAATTATTATCTTTGCTTTGACTCTGACCCGGTTTATAGCCTCGAGAAACTCAAGTCCGGTCATCCTTGGCATATTAATGTCAAGAATGATAGCATCATATTTTGACGGGTTACGAGTAACCAGGTCAAAGGCCTCTAATCCGTCAACGGCACTTTCCGTTGCCTGAAATCTCTCATCTGAATTGATTATATCAGATTCAACTCTTCTCATAAGTGCAGAGTCATCAACAATTAAAATGTTTTTCTTCATTTTCGCAAATTGTCCTCCATGTCAGAACTTTTAAGCAGAAATTTCTGTCTCACCAAGCCTTTTGTCTCTTTCGAGCTTAAAAATGTAACAAATCAATGTTTCTCTTTCGGATGCTGATATGTCTGTAAAAGCAATTCTGTTATCAAAAATTCCGGTTTTATTGTTTACGGGCCTTGATGATACTATCTTACCAATAAGCCACGGAATTTTAAGTTTAATATCCGGTGGAAATTCCGGTTTCAGAAAAAGATATGTATTCTTTTCATGAGCACAAACCGAATTTGCCTTAATACCGCCTCCGCTAATATCCAATATAGTGGCATCTATAAAAGAAAGTCCGTTTTCTTCTTTGTCTTTTAACTGTCTTTCCTTTTCGGAATCATCTGAAAGCTCCGAAAGTTTTAGAAAAAACTCTCTTTCTTCTTCATTAATCACAGCATATTTTAAAGGAATGATACAATCTAATCTGAAGTGAAGTCTTCTTTGCTTCTTTTCAGGATTAGACAATAATTTCATCTTTAAATATATGTAACCATCGTCTCTGCTGTAACCGGAAACTTCCGCTTTGCATTGATAAGAACCTTTTCCCGTAAATAAGAGCAGAATACATTCATCTCCTACATCCAGAGAAGAAGCTTCTGTCCCGGCGCCGGAAAATTTAAGTCTTATATGATGCTGCGAAATAAATTCCATAAAAACGCCTGTGTAAGAAGCGTCTTCATCTTCCGAAATGCCAATCGTATCATGCTTTCTTATCAGCTTTAACACTATTTTGTTGCCGACTTCAAAAAGTTCATTTGCGTTAGACATTAAACCATCCCCGATTATTATGTATTATTTACTCTTTCTGCCACGCATTTTTGTCCTGATCAAGTTGGAAAAAAGCTGACTTATGCCTCTTGGTGCATCATCTTTTTTCTCATTTTCTCCCGCAAGTTCCGATGCAATTTGTGAAAAAGCCTTTGAAGAGGCTGAATTCGGATTGATCAAACTTACCGGTCTTTGTTTCATAACTGCCTTTGGAAGAGCATCATCCTCGGGTACACATCCAAGATAATCCAGCGGTATGTGGAGAAATTTCTCAACAACAACGCTCATTTTATCGTAAAGGACCTCTCCTTCGGCATCGTTTCTTACACGATTTGAAATCATTCTGATCTTTGTATCTTTTTTTGAAAACTCCGCTTTTTTATTAAGAGCCTTCAAAAGAGCATAAGCATCTGTAATTGATGTTGGTTCAGGTGTTGCGACGAGCAGAACTTCGGAACTTGAAACAACAAATTCCAGTACATTGTCTGCTATTCCGGCTCCTGTATCAACAATAATGATATCTGCCATTTTATCAAGTTCAAGAAGTCTTCCGGTTAAATAAACAACCTGATCTCTGGTCATTCTTGCAAGTTCCTGTATTCCTGATCCGCCGGAAATAAATGATATCCCACCCGGCCCCGGAGTTATTATATCCTTAAGT
>JAILFQ010000145.1 GCA_024697505.1 Lachnospiraceae bacterium | reverse complement strand
GGGGCGTATGACCAAGAAACAAAGAAAGATGCTTATACGCATCATTATTGCGAGCGTACTTGTTATTGCTCTGCAATTTATTAAAAGAATAGAGAATATACCGGAGCTTCTTATACTTGCTCTTTATTTTGCGGCATATTTGGTTGTGGGTTACGACATACTCAGAAAAGCCGGAAGAGGAATACTAAACCGCAGGATGTTTGACGAAAACTTTCTTATGGCAGTTGCAACAATAGGAGCTTTTGGACTTGCTCTTGCGGAAAAAAGCACTGATTACAATGAAGCGGTTGCGGTTATGCTCTTTTACCAGATAGGAGAACTTTTCCAAAGTTACGCCGTAGGAAAGAGCAGAAAGAACATATCCGAACTTATGGATATACGTCCGGATTATGCAAATATTGAGGAAGAGGGAAAACTTAAGCAGATCTCTCCGGAAGAGGTTGCTGTCGGAAGTGTAATAATCGTACAGCCGGGAGAAAAGATCCCTCTTGACGGTGTTGTTGAGGAGGGAACTTCCGCTTTAAATACAAGTGCCCTTACGGGAGAAAGCCTTCCGAGAGATGTTGGTAAAGGTGATGAGGTTATAAGCGGTTCTATTTGTCTTACGGGACTTTTAAAAATTCGAACCACCAAGGTGTTCGGAGAATCGACTGTTTCCAGGATTCTTGAGCTTGTGGAAAGTGCAAGTTCCAGGAAGTCCAAATCCGAAGAATTTATATCCAAATTTGCAAAAATATATACGCCGGCGGTGGTTTATTCCGCTTTGGCGCTGGCACTTATTCCGCCGGTGGTTACCTTATTTGTGGGACTTCCTTCGGGGACAATCTTTTTACAGGTCCTTTCATCATGGGTGTACCGCGCTCTTACCTTCCTTGTTATAAGTTGCCCTTGCGCGCTTGTAATAAGCATTCCGCTAAGTTTCTTTGCAGGAATTGGAGGAGCGAGTAAGGAGGGGATTCTTATTAAGGGTTCCAACTTTATGGAAACACTGGCCGGTACAAAAATAGTTGTTTTTGATAAAACAGGAACTCTTACCAAGGGGGTTTTTGAAGTTGCGGGAATACACCATGCAACGATGGATGAGACAGAACTTATTATGTATGCCGCTCATGCAGAGTGTGCATCTTCCCATCCTATAAGTAAAAGTATTGTTAAAGCTTACGGAAGACCTGTGGACAGAAGCATTGTTACAGATCTTGAAGAAATAAGCGGGCAGGGAGTCATCGCAAAAGTGAACGGCAGAAGTGTTGCCGTCGGCAACATGAAACTTATGAAAAGGCTTGGAATTGAGTGCAAGGAATGCAGCCACATAGGGACAGTTGTGCATGTTGTGGTGGACGGAAAATACTCCGGCCACATTCTTATTTCCGATGCGGCAAAGCCTAACTCAAAACAGGCTATACACGATCTTAAGAGAAGCGGTATAGAAAAGACGGTTATGCTTACGGGAGACGGCCCTGCAGTGGCAGAATCCGTAGGAACGGAGCTCGGCATAGATGTGGTTAAGAGTTCCCTTCTCCCGGCAGATAAAGTAACCGAGGTGGAAAGACTTCTCGGTGAAAAAAACGAAAAAGACAAGCTTGCTTTTGTTGGGGACGGTATAAATGATGCACCGGTCCTTACAAGAGCCGATATAGGAATTGCCATGGGGGCAATGGGATCTGATGCAGCAATCGAGGCAGCAGACGTTGTTCTTATGGATGACGATCCGTTAAAGATAGTAAAGGCTATAAAAATATCCGGAAAGTGCATAAGGATTGTTTATCAGAATATTGTTTTTGCCATAGTTGTAAAATTTGCCTGTCTTCTTCTTGGAGCTCTGGGAATTGCAAATATGTGGTATGCAATATTTGCAGATGTAGGAGTAATGGTTATTGCGGTACTTAATGCAATAAGAGCATTAAGAGTTAAAAATATTTAGAATTGCAAGTATTGTTTGATTATTTGACATAACATCCGTAGTATGTTATACCCAAAAAAGAATGGCAGAAGTTAACATGTGCCGTTACGGAGGGTAGAATTATGAGTGAAATAAATACGGTAAATTACAATTCGGTATTTGGAAACGGAACGGATTCTTCAAAAAAAACTTATTCAAGTTCCATAGACTACAAAGAACTTTTGGCTTCCATTAAGACATCTGATGATGATGGAGATCTCTCGGGTTTGGTTTCCGACTATGCATCCATCAGCAGCGGAGCTTATAAGAAGCTTGTAAGTGCATACTATAACAAGATTGCTTCCGGGAATGAAGAGGAAAGCGAGACAGAGACCGCAAATTTAAAACTTGTTGCGGGTAATTCTTCTTCCCTTAAAGCGTCCTCGTCTGCTCTTTTAAATACGGATTTTTCCGCTGAAGATACAGACCCGGAGACAGCGCTTAAGAATTTAAAAACCTTTATTTCGGATTACAATTCTTTAATAGATACCGCAGATGATGTTAATTCCAAATCTGTTTTACGAAATACTCTTTGGATGGTAAATATTACAGACAAGATTTCCGGTCTTCTTTCAGATGTGGGAATCACAATAGGAGAAGACAATAAACTTTCTCTTAATGAAGATACCTGGGGCAAGGCGGAAAACGGTCTAAAGGGAATTCTCTTTAACGGCGGCAATTCTTACGCAAATAAGATGCTATATAAAGCTTCCCAGATAAATACGTCTTCCGGTGGAACTTCATCCGGAACCTATACCTCAAGGGGAGCGTATTCAACAACAAACGGTGCTTCCACAATAGACACCGAAACCTGATAAATAAAGACTGCGGCCTGTACCGAAAGGTACAGGCTTTTTAAGTTTCACACTTTTTAAAAAATCTCTTCATAAAGTGAACACAATTGGAAAGTAAACTCTTCTTAAAGAAACAAAAAGTGCATTATCAAATGATAGAAAATCAAAAAGGAGATGTTTATTATGAGAAAAAAGGGTTTATTTTCGGTAATACTGGCTGCAGCAATGGTGACTTCTCTTGCGGGCTGCGAAGAAAGTGACAAGGAACTTGCAAAGGAACTTGCAAATCAGGTTTTGGATAGCATAGAAACTTCGGAAGGTACAGCATCAAATGATGTTGATA